>NZ_DATIND010000138.1 GCF_035474595.1 Longimicrobium sp. | reverse complement strand
AAGTCGCAGCAACAACTACGGGAAGCCTCGCAAACTGCGCGAGGCTGATCCGCTCATTCTGTGGCATCAGCGCTCACGACCACTGTCCTTTCATCCTCCGTGGTCGCGCGCAGCGCGGTGTTCGACTCAGGATGACGTCTCGTTTCTCGCGTTTCGATCGGACGGTCACTTTGCTTTTCTCGATCGGGCCCGATACGCATCATCCCCAGTCCAGGGGTTGACCGAATCCGGCATTCGCGGCGACTTTTCGAGCGCTCCGGCAATCCCTATCCCCAATCTCCGTCTACTTTTAAGCGAGCTCCCATGAAGCAGGTCGCATGGCTCTTCGCGCTTGGCGCGGCCCTGTGCGCCGCGCCCGCCGCCGCACGCGCGCAGACCCACACGCACGAGGACCGCGGCGTCCGCGTCGACTCCCACCAGGACCGCGAGGAGCTGCGCCGGATGATGCAGCCGTACGTGGATTCCGCGCGCGCGACCTGGCCCGCCGTGCGCCAGCGCTTCCAGGCGGGGATGGGACCGAAGCAGCAGCTCTTCGCGGTCACGCGCCTGCACGACATGGCCGGGCACGAGGAGCAGGTGTTCATCGGCGTCGAGCGCATCGCGGACGGGCGCGTGCACGGCCGCATCTACAGCCAGATCGAGCTGGTGGACGGCTTCACCTACGGCCAGCAGCACGACTTCGCCGAGGCCGACCTGGTCGACTGGCTGGTCATGCGCGAGGACGGCGGCATGGAAGGCAACTTCGTCGGCCGCTTCCTGCAGGGGCTGGAACAGCAGTGACTTCCGTCATCACACGACGACGAGCGGCCGGGGCACGTGTCCCGGCCGTTTTGCTGTCGGGAGATGTAAATCTTTCGTAAGAAACGGGCAGCGCCCGTTTCCGCGGCATCTTCCCTGCCCCACCTTCCGGGCGAGCTCTCCCGGGCGACTCGGACGCGGGAGACGAGCCATCTCCACGAAAGCGCGACCATGACCCAGCCGATCGACATCACCCGCGGGCGCGCGAGCGCCGGCTCGCACGCCGACGGGGTGCGGCAGCCCGGCGGCGCGGAGCCGTACTACGTGAGCGCCGGGCGCGAGGTGGAGGTGTTCGCCGCCTGCGCCGAGCGCGGCCTGCCGGTGATGCTGAAGGGCCCCACGGGGTGCGGAAAGACGCGCTTCGTGGAGCACATGGCGTGGCGGCTGAAGCGGCCGCTGGTGACCATCGCCTGCCACGACGACCTGTCGGCCAGCGACCTCACCGGGCGCTACCTGATCCGCGGCGGCGAGACGGTGTGGACCGACGGCCCGCTGACCACCGCCGTGCGGCTGGGCGCCATCTGCTACCTGGACGAGGTGGTCGAGGCGCGGCAGGACACGGTGGTCGTCATCCACCCGCTCACCGACGATCGCCGGCTCCTTCCCATCGACAAGACCGGCGAGCTGATCGAGGCCGCGCCGGGGTTCCAGCTCGTCATCTCCTACAACCCCGGCTACCAGCACGCGCTGAAGGACCTGAAGCCCAGCACCCGCCAGCGCTTCGTCTCGCTGGAGTTCGACTTTCCTCCGCCCGAGGCCGAGTCGGCCATCGTCGCGCACGAGAGCGGCGTGGACGAGGCGACGGCGGCGCGGCTGGTGCGCCTGGCCGCGCGCGTCCGCAACCTGCGCGACCAGGGGCTGGCCGAGGCGCCCAGCACGCGCCTCCTGGTCTCCACCGCGCGATTGATCGCGGGCGGCATCCCCGCGGCGGAGGCGTGCCGCGCCGGCCTGGTGGCCCCGCTCACCGACGACCCCGACCTCCTGGGCGCCATCTCCGACCTCATCACCGCGACGTTGTAGGGAGATGGGGATGGGTTTCTTCGCCCGGCTGCGCGGCTCGGGACGTGAGTCTCGGGACGATGCGCCGCCGCCCGTCGCGCTCGAGGACGTGCGGCGGCGGCTGGAGCTGCTCCTGGCCGCCGTCTATGGCCGCCCGATCCCCGTCGCCGCGGCGGAGGCGCCGCGCCCGCCGGGGGTGATGCGCCGCCTCTTCGGCCGCACCCCCGCGCATCTCCAGTCCACCGACGCGCTCCCCGCCAGCGACGGCGAGCGCGTCCTCCTCCCCCCGCAGCTCGCGGCGGACGGCGACGCGATCGCGCGCTACCGGCTGATGGCGGTGCAGCAGGCCGAGCGGCTGGCGCGCGGCACCGTCACCGCGCTTTCGGGAGACGAGCCGCCGCTCGTCCGCGACCTGTATCTCCTGGCCGAGAGCGCCGCGGTGGACGATGCGATCGCCCGCACCGCGCCCGGGCTGGCCGGAGCGCAGGCGGCGGAGCGCGCGGCCGCCCTCGCGCGGCGCCCGGATGCCGACGCGCTCACCGGCACCGAGCGCGAGGTGGAGCGGCTGGTGCGCGGCGTCCTCTCCGCCGCGCCGGGCGCGGGGACGGCGGATCTCCCCGCATCCCCCGCTCCCGCCGAGTCGCTGGCGTGGGCGCGGGCGACGGCGGCGCGGCTGAAGGCGTCCGGATCGCGCTACCGTGGCATCTCCCCCGTAACCGGGTGGGGAACGGTGCTCCGCGCGACCGCCGCCGCCCTCGCCGCGGCGCAGCCGCCGCGCCCCGACGCGATGCTGGCGGAGCGCGGCTTCTGGGGGAACGACAGCAAGCGCGGCGGCCTGGGCGGCGGGGCCGACACGCCGAAGCCCACCGGGCCCGTGGCGATGCTGGACGAGCCCTCCGACGAGCCGCTGGACGCGCCGGCCACCAGCGGTTCGGCCGGCGGCGGGGTGGACCGGCCGGTCCATTCCGCCGCAACCAACCCGTCGTCCCCCGCCGCCGAGGGCGGAACGTCGTCGCAGGGCGAGCACGCGGGCCCGGGGATCGTCTACCCCGAGTGGGACCACGAGGCCAACGGCTACCGCCGGCGCGGCGCGTGGGTCCGCATCGCCCCCACCGTTCCCGGCGACGGCGGCGAGTGGGGGCGGCTGGTGCTGCAGGCGCACGCGCCGACGGTGCGCCGCCTGCGCGAGCAGTTCGAGCGGCTGCGCGCCCGCCGCCAGCGCCTGAACCGGCAGCGCGACGGCGAGGAGCTGGACCTGGCCGCCTGCGTGCGCGCGCTGGTGGACCTGCGCACCGGCCACACCGTGAGCGACCGCCTGTACGCCGCGGTGCGCCCGGCACGGCGCGAGCTGGCCATCCTGCTGCTGGTGGACATCAGCGGATCGACCAGCGAGCCGATGGCCACCGGCGGGCGCATCATCGACGTGGAGCGCGAGGCGCTGCTCCTGGCCAGCGAGGCATTCGACGCGCTGGGCGACCGGTACGCGGTGATGACCTTCTCCGGGAAGAACGCCAGCAACGTGCGGATGCGCGTGGTGAAGGACTTCGGCGAGCGCAACGGCGCGGAGGTGCGCGGGCGGGTGGCGGCGCTGCAGCCCGAGGGGTTCACACGGATGGGCGCGGCCATCCGCCACGCGTCGGCGGTGCTGGCGCGGCAGGGCGCGAAGCACCGGCTGCTCCTCATCCTCTCCGACGGCAAGCCGAACGACGACGACCACTACCGCGGCCGCTTTGCCGTGGAAGACACGCGCCAGGCCGTGGCCGAGGCGCGCGCGGCCGGCATCTTCCCGTTCTGCCTGACGGTGGACGTAAAGGCGGCCGACTACCTCCCCCGCATCTTCGGCCGCGCCGGCCACATGATCCTGCACCACCCCGAGCACCTGCCGCTCGCGCTGCTGAACGTCGTCCGCGGCCTGCTGCGGGGGTGATGCGGACCACCCGCGACGGAGCCCGGTCTCGCGACGCGAAAGGCGGCTGAAGCCGCCTTTCGCCACACGAGGCGTCTCCCACGATCAAGCGGCCGGAGCATCTCTGCCCCGGCCGCTCGCATTTGCGCACCCGCCTGCGATCGATCGTGAGGAAATTCGCAGGGGCTGCCGGCCGCGCCTACCCGTTCGCGTGACAGACGCGGCCCCAAAGATCGCCGCTAGACTGGCGCGTCGTTCCGTGCGTCCGCCCGTCGAGAGCGAAGCCAGCGGCCGAAGCTCGCATCGCTCTCGCCGCTTCCCCGCCCCGCCAGCAGCCCCTCGATGCCGACGTGCTCGTCGAGGTCGGGCCATTCGATCGCGTAGCCGCCGCCGAGCAGCTGCCAGTTCTCGCGCTCCGCGGGGGTGCCGTGCACCAGCCGCGGAAACCACGACAGCGGCACGCTGATCGTCCGGTCGTCGGTCAGATGCACCGTCAGGCGGTCTTCGGAGACTTCCACGCTCGCGGCGGCCGGTTCAGTCTCCAGTACCAAATGTAGTCATCCCAAGCGCTCCTGAGCTTCTCCTGGTGTTCTATCACCAGTCGTGCCAGCGAGTTCAACTCCTGATCGGGAAAGCCTCTGTTCTTCGCGAGGCTGACGGGATCCAACCAGAACTTCGCTACGAGCGTGCCGCGGGTGGCGTGAATGTGGCGGGGTTCCAGACGGTCCGTGCTGAAGAAGCGGAATTTGTAAGGGCCGACGGTCAGAACCGTCGGCACCGCCGTCCGTGAGCGGAAATCACGCGCATCATCGAATCGCCTCCAGTTCCATCATCACCGTGAATGACGCCGATGAAGAAAGGGAACGAAGGGGTAACGTTTCGACCTCGGCCACACAAGGGGGCCGTCGCGTTCTTCCCGCTGTAGCAGCGTTGGACTCTCCCGCCACGCCGCACCCCACACGCCACGATCCCCCGGCCGCTCACCCGCCCTTCCGGCCCGCCCGCATCACTGCCCCGCCCGCTCGCCCACACTCCTTATCCGCCGCTCGCCGATGCGCGTATCCTGCGCCTCGCACCGGTCCCGCGCGCCCATCGGCGGCGCGGTGAGGGCCGCGCAGGCGGGGCGTCCCGTCTCACTCCCATCCCCATTCGCGGAGAGGTTTCCGGAAGCCGCCAGGCAGCAGCAAGGGTGCGATCCGACCCGGGTCGTGCCCGGAACACACGGGGGTGCCGGACGGCAGCCCCACACCACCCACGCAGTCGCTCCAGGAGAAGCTCCATGCGCCTGACCCACATCGCCGCGTTCGCCGCCGTCGCCGTGCTGGCCGCCTGCCAGGACTCGCCCACCACCCTTCAGTCCGCGAAGGGCACGCAGCCGGACCTGTCGATCGTCAAGGTCTACAAGCCCGCCGAGTACGCCGCGCACGGCATCGCCGACCCCACCGTGCACAACAGCGACGGCCCGCGGATGGTGATCGACGGGCCGTGCTACCCGGACGACCCGACCTCGTGCGGCGGCAGCGACCCCGGCGGCACGTACACGCCGCCGCGCGCCTCGCTCGACTACTTCACCTCGAACACCCACACCAACAACGGCGTGACCAAGACGTCGCAGATGTGGACGTACTCGCAGGCGCACACGAACATGGAGTCGATGGTGCTGCGGGTGAGCTACCAGACCGTGGGCGCGCAGGACTGGAAGGGATGCGGCGCCACCCCCTCGCAGTTCGACAGCGACTACATGGTGGCGTTCGGCAGCCCGCAGGAGCTGGACGCCTCGCGCACGGCCTCCTACCCGTCCAGCGCCGCCTTCGTCTGGCGCATCTCCGTGCAGCACACCTTCACGGCCAACTACGGCTACACGGTCGACGGCACCAACCGGAGCCACACCTTCGGCTCGTCGAACACGACCTGCTGGTGATCCGATCCGGGAGGGCGCGGTCCGCACCAGGGACCGCGTCCTCCCGCGCTTTCCGCGCACCCTCACCTTCATCGCCGCGCGCATGATGCTCCGCCGTCTGGCCCTCCCCATCGCCCCGCTCTGCCTGCTGGCCGCCTGCGACCCCGCCCCGCGCGAGGCGCAGGCGGCTCCCGCCGCTGCCTGGTCGGCGGCGCGGGCGGCGCCGGCGCTCTCCCACGCGCTGAACCGCGGCGCGTCGCCCGCGGCGGCGGTGGTGGACGGCGCGGGAACGCTGCACGCCGTGTTCGCCGCCGACACGGACCACGACGGCTGGGCCGACCTGCTCCAGTACGCCCGCCTGGACTCCGCCGGCTGGTCCGCCCCGGTGCCGCTGGCCGGCGGCGGCCCGCTGGCCGAGGCGCCGCAGCTGGCGATCGGGGGAGACGGGACGCTGCACCTGCTCTGGTACGCGCACACGGGCACCGCGTCGCCGCCCGGCATCCCCACCGAGCTGATGCACCGCGCGCTGGACGGCGGGCGCTGGTCGGAGCCCCGGGTGCTGTACCGCGAGCCCCTTCCCGCGGGGATCCCCGACCTGTCGCTCTCCGCCGCCACCGGGCCGGACGGCGCGGTCGAGGTACTGTTCCAGGCGCAGGGGCGCGGCATCGGCCACCTTACGCTGCGCGGCCGATCCGCCTCCGCGCCGGAGTTCCTGGACCACGACGGGCGGATGACGGCGTTCGCGTCGGCCCCGGCCGGGCGCCCGCTCCAGCTCGCCTACATCGGCGAGGCCGTGTCGCCGCTGCGGCCGAGCGCGGAGAACGACGTGTTCGTGCGCCCGCTCCGCTCGCGGCTGGCCTGGCCCGACGTGGAGGTGCACTCCGTGGCGCGCCGCTACTCGCATTTTCCGCAGATGGTGGAAGACGGAGACGGGGGATGGCACCTGTTCTGGCTGGAGGACACCGACGGCGACGTCTTCCCCGAGGCGCTCTTCCACGCCGTCTCGCGCGACGGGCGCAATTGGGGGGATGCGGAAGACGTCACGCCGGCGGCGCTGCGCGGCGGCGTGTTCTACCGCGCGGCCGTCGTCCGGGGCGCGGGCGGCCGCATCCACGTCGTCCTCCGCCACACCCGCGACCCCGGTAAGGGCGACGGCCTCTACGCGTTCACGATGGAGGGCGATGCGCCGTCCCCGCTGGCGACGCTCGCGGCACCCGGCCAGCTCGGTGGCGGCGACGCGCAGCTCGTCCCCGACGCGCGCCACGGCCGGGTGATCGCCCTCTGGCGCGGCACGGACGGCACCGTCCGCTGGGTCACGCACGGGGGCTGAACGATTCCGGCACGCGCTCCCGCTCGAATCGATCGCTGAACGACGGGTTCCACGCAGAGGGGCAGAGAAGCAGAGGAGGGATCTCTCTGCTACTCTGCTTCCCTGCGTGGAACCCGTCTTTTCTTGCCGTCCCGATCCGTCTGCATCTAAACGTTCTCTCGCTGCGTACGGATCGGGCGGCGCCGCGGATGTGGCGCGCGGCGGCCCATCTTCCGCCGCTCCCACCGCCGTCGGACCGGCGAGGCGTGGAGGAGAACGCACCTTGAATCCGCCCCGGACGACGCGCATCTTTGCGGCTTCACCCGCCACTTCCGGACCCCGGCAGAATGCCCTCTGCGCCCCGCCCGCTCGCCCTCGCCGCACATACAGCCGCGCCGTCCCCCGGCCGTAGCATGAACCCGCGCGCCGCAGCATCCGCCGCCAGCACCGAGCCGATTTCGCCACCGGAAGCACCATCCCCCGCCCGCAATTCCGCGTGGACGGCGGCGGCCGCGCTGGGCGCGTGGTTCGCCGTGAACCTGGCGATGCTGGCGCCCGACTTCGGGGGCGCGGTGCTGCGCGGCGGGCGGCACGCCACGCCGGCGCTCGCCCTGCTGCTGGCGGTGCCGTCGTCGCTGGTGCTGGCGGCGGCGGGATGGGCGGCGTTCCGGCTGACGCGGCTGCACCCCGTTGCCCGGCGCGGGCTGGCCCGTTCGCTGGCCCTGCACGCCAGCGCGGCGCTGGGCTTCGCGGCGCTCGACGTGGGCGTGCGCAAGGCCGAGCGGCTGCTGCTGGCCGACCCCGGCCCCGGCTTCGCCGCCGCGCGCGACGCGGGCGAGCTGGCCGCGGTGGTGATGCTGTACGCGGCGCTGGCCGTGGCCGCGCACGCGGTGGAGTACGCGCGGCGCTACCGCGAGCGGCGCCTGGCCGCGCTGCGCCTGCAGGCATCGCTCGCGCGCGCCGAGCTGGAGCGTGCCTCCGCCGAGCTGCGCGTGCTGAAGCTGCAGCTCACCCCGCACTTCCTGTTCAACTCCCTGCACGCCGCCTCCGCGCTGGTGCTCCACGCGCCGGACGACGCCGGGCGGATGGTGGCGCGCCTGGCCGACCTGCTGCGCCACGCCGCCGGCCGCGCGGGCACCTGGGAGGTGCCGCTGGACGAGGAGGTCCGCACGCTGGCGGCGTTCCTGGAGGTGGAGGAGATCCGCCTGGGCGGCCGGCTGCGGGTGGAGTGGGAGATCGAGGGCGACGCGCGCCGCGCCTGGGTCCCGCACATGGTGCTGCAGCCGCTGGCCGAGAACGCGGTGAAGCACGGCCTGGCCGGGCGCCCGGACGGCGGCTGCGTCCGCGTCTCCGCGCGCCGCGCCGGCGGCTGGCTGGAGCTGGCCGTCAGCGACGACGGCGTGGGATTGGAAGCCGCCGCGGATCACCGCGCGCCGGGCGCGGGGATCGGCACCGCCAACACCCGCGCCCGCCTCGCCCAGTTGTATGGCGACGCGCAGGCGCTGGAGATCGCCCCCGCGGCGGGCGGCGGAACGCGCGTGTCGCTGCGCCTGCCGTGGCACGAGGCGCCGATGCCCGCCCCGGCGCTCGAGGCTGCGCCCGCGGAGACCCTGGACGCGCGCGACGACCGCCGGTTCCGGGTGAAGCGGATCGCGGCGGCGGTGCTCTTCCTGGTCCTCTGGCGCAGCGCGTACGCGGGGATGCTCGGCCTCGCCGTCCGCCCCCACCGCATCGTGGGCGCGGCGGAGGCGGCGGTGTGCGGGATGCTGAACGCGGCGCTGCTCGCGCTTCTCCTCTTCTCCGCCGCCGTGTCGGCCCGGCGCGCCCCGGCGGCGGGGCGGCGCGGGGTGTGGCGGCACGTACGCGCGGCGCTCGGGCTGAGCGCGGCCGTGGCGCTGGAGCGCAACCTCTGCCTGGTGGCGTGGGGATCGCCCGCCGCCGTGCTCGCCTCCCCCGCCGTGCTGCGCGCGATGGCGACCGAGGCCGCCGCGTGGGCGGGCGCGTACGCGGCGGTCTCGCTGGTCTCGCACGCGCTGGAGTACGCGCGCCGCTCCCGCGCGGGCGAGGCGGCCGGGCTGCGCCTGCAGGCCTCGCTCGCGCGCGCCGAGCTGCAGCGCACCTCGGCCGAGCTGCGCGGGCTGCAGATGCGGGTGAACCCCGCCTTCCTCTTCACCGCGCTGGATGCCGTGGCCTCGCGCGTGCACCACGCCCCGGCCGACGCCGAGCGCATGGTGGTGCGCCTGGCCGACCTGCTGCGCCGCGCCATGGCCGCCCGCGGCGAGCGCGAGGTGCCGCTGGAGGAGGAGATGCGCGCGCTGGAGCCCTTCCTCGAGGTCGAGCGCATCCGCCTCCGCGGCCGGCTGCGGGTGGAGTGGGAGATGGAGGACGATGCGCTCGACGCCCTCATCCCCCCCACCCTCCTGCAGCCGCTGGTTGCGGATGCGGTCGCCGCCGCGGGAGAGGGCGAGGCGCGCGTCACCCTGTCCGCGCGGAGATGCGGGGAGATGCTGGAGATCGGGGTGCGCGGCGGCGATCCGTCCACGGATCCATCCGGCGGCGACGCGGCGGGGGAGATCCGCGACCGTCTCTCCCAGTTCTACGGCGGGGACGAGGTGGAGGTCGTGCGGGGCGACGGCATCGTCATCCGCCTTCCCTGGCACGAGGAGCCGTGGCCTGCGACGACGGCGGCGCGGACGGAGGCGGTGCCGCGATGACGGAGCTGATCCGCACGCTGGTGGTGGATGACGACGCCCTTTCGCGCCAGCGCATCCGCGCCTTCCTGGAACGCGAGGACGACATCGAGGTCGTGGGCGAGTGCGTGGACGGCGCCGAGGCCATCCCCCGCATCCGCGCCGAGCGCCCGGACCTGGTCTTCCTGGACGTGCAGATGCCCGGCGTGGACGGCTTCGGCGTGGTCGAGGCCATCGGCGCCGAGCGCATGCCGGTGACGGTGTTCGCCTCGGCGTACGTGGAGTTCGCGCTGCGCGCCTTCGAGGCGTACGCGCTGGACTACCTGCTGAAGCCGTTCGACGAGGAGCGCTTCGGGCGCACGCTGGCCCGCGCCCGCGAGGCCGCGCGCTCGCGCCGCAGCGTGCAGGACCCGCGGCTGGACGCGCTGGTGCGCTTCCTCCAGGCGCCCGCGCGGCCCGAGTATCCGCAGCTGATGGCCATCAAGGGCGGCGACCAGTACAAGTTCGTGGAGGTGGCCGACATCGACTGGATCGAGGCCGACGGCAACTACATCCGCCTGCACATCGGCAAGCAGGAGCGGCTGGTGCACAAGTCGCTGCAGGAGATGGAGGAGCATCTCCTCGATCCATCGAAGTTCGTGCGCATCCACCGCTCCACCATCGTGAACCTGTCGCGCATCGCCAGCGTGGAGCCGCTCTTCCACCGCGAGCTGTCGGTGGCGCTGAAGGACGGCACCCGCCTGGTCTGCAGCCGCCGCTACCGCCCCCGCCTCCAGGAGCGCGTCTACTTCACCGGGTGAGCCGGGAAGATAGACGCGATATCAACCGAGACGTCATCCTGAGGCCGGCCACGCCGCAACCACGTCCGCGCAGACATTTGCAGGCCGAAAGATCTATCGCCCGTCACGCACGTCACTCGGTGATGCGCACCGGGATCGTCCACCGGATTCCGTGCAAGACGGTCGTCGCAGGGATCTCACGCGGAGACGCGGAGACGCGGAGACGCGGAGGATGCCTCCCCGCATCTCCGCGTCTCCAGTGTCGTGCACGATCGCGCCGCCGCTCAGGGTGCGAGCATGGTCTTGGGGATGGGGTCCGTCATCCAGTGCCACGCCCCGTTGAAGAACTCCCACCAGCCGTTGGGCCCCGGATTCAGCGTCGGCGTGGTGCCGGGATCGGTGCCGCCGGTGATCCCGGTATCCTCGCCCGTGCCGCTGCCGCCACCGCCGCCGCCGTAGCCGCCACCGCCGCCGTAGCCGCCGCCGTCATCGTTATAGGGATCCGCGGTCTGGTAGTACATGATGCGCTCTGGAGTGGGTGATGAGATGGGTCCGCCGGAGTGGGCAAGGGCCGGGCGGAATGACTCCGCACGCCGCGCGAAGCCGTTGCTCCACAACAGCTTGCCGTGGGTAGGATCGCGATGGAAGCGTGCGCACATAGATAACAGCGCGAAACATTCGGCGCTACGAGCCATGGACGAGCGGCCCGGCGGAGTATTCGGGCGGCCACGACGGGCGGGCGAACGGCACGCGCGGCTTCCGGTGCGCCCGGCACCGCCGCCGCCACGGGAGATGCGGGAATTCTGGAGATGGTGCCGGTCCAACGGCTTCGGACGCATCCCCGACGAAACACTTGGTGATTTCGCGGGGGCGTCGTAAGCTTCCCGGCGAGCCATCCCCCTTCCAGGTCCCGCGAAACATGCCGATCCAGATCCTCCTCTACATCACCATCGCCCTGCTGCTCCTCTGCGCGGTGATGCTGGCCCTGCTGCTGCGGCGTGGCGCGCGCACGGATGCGGCGCCGCTGCTGGACGCCCGGCTCTCCGCCGTGGGCGCGGGGCAGGAGCGGACGGAGCGTGCCGTGCGCGAGGAGATCGCCCGCTCGCGCGAGGAAGCCGGCCGCGACGGCCACCTCCTCCGCGGCGAGGTCACCGCCGGCCTGTCGCGCATCGGCGACCAGGTGTTCCAGAACCTGGGCGTGCTCTCCGCGCGCAACGACGAGCAGCTGGCGCAGGTGCTGGGCGCGCTGCGAGAGATGACGGAAACCGGCCAGGACGGCGCCCGCCGCCTGCGCGAGGAGGTGGGCGCCACGCTGAAGGGCGTCAGCGACTCGGTGGTGCGCACGATGGGCGAGATGTCGGCCGCGCAGAAGATGCAGCTGGACGGCTTCGCCACGCAGATCGGCACCCTCACCGCCAGCAGCGGCGAGCAGATGGACCGCCTGCGCCTGACGGTGGAGGGGCGGCTGGACCAGATCCGCGACGACAACACCGCCAAGCTGGAGCAGGTGCGCCAGACGGTGGACGAGAAGCTGCAGGGCGTGCTGGAGCAGCGGCTGGGCGAGAGCTTCCGCGCGGTCAGCGAGCGGCTGGAGCAGGTGCACCGCGGGCTGGGCGAGATGCAGACGCTGGCCAGCGGCGTGGGCGACCTGAAGCGCGTGCTGCAGAACGTGAAGGTGCGCGGCACCTGGGGCGAGGTGCAGCTGGGCAAGCTCCTCGAGCAGGTTCTCACGCCCGAGCAGTACGCCGCCAACGTGGCCACCAACGAGTTCAACGGCGCGCGCGTGGAGTTCGCCATCCGCCTTCCCGGGCACGACCTGGGCCCGGTCTGGCTCCCCATCGACGCCAAGTTCCCGCTCGAGGACTACCAGCGCCTGCTGGACGCGCACGACGCCGGCGACCTGGAGGGGATGGACGCCGCGTCGAAGGCACTGGAGCAGCGGGTGCGCCTCTGCGCGCGTGACATCTCCATGAAGTACCTGAACCCGCCGCAGACCACCGACTTCGCCATCCTCTTCCTCCCCACCGAGGGGCTGTACGGCGAGGTCGTGCGCCGCGTGGGGCTGCTGGACGCGCTGCAGCGCGACAGCCGGGTGATCGTGGCGGGCCCCATCACCCTGTGGGCCATCCTCAACAGCCTGCAGATGGGCTTCCGCACGCTGGCCATCCAGCAGCGCTCCAGCGAGGTGTGGGGGGTGCTGGGCGCGGTGAAGACCGAGTTCGCGCGCTTCGGCGGGGTGCTGGAGAAGGTGCAGAAGAAGCTGCACGCGGCGACGCGCGAGATGGACCAGGCCGGCGTCCGCACCCGCGCCATCGAGCGCAAGCTCCGCGAGGTGCAGGAGCTCCCCCCCGCCGAGGCCGAGCGCCTCATCGCCCTCGACGGCCTGGTCGTGAGCGACGCGGGGGAGGACGAGATCGAGCCGGCGGAGGCTGCAGCGTAGGACGAGATCGCGATTACAGGTAGATGACGGAAGCGGGCGGGATCGATGGAGATCCCGCCCGCTCCTCTGTCTTCGGCCGATGCGTCTCAGCTCACCCACCAGCTCGACCACCCGCTTCGCGGAGCGCCGAAAGCGGGCTCTCCGGCAGTGCGACACCGTTGGCTCCGCCCTATCCCGCCGATGTCCCGAGGCGAACGCCTCGCGCCGGCCTCCAGCGGGTGCCGCCTTCCCCCAACCGGAGGCGGGCTGCGGGTTTGTGCCCATCCGCGAAAACCATGCGTTCCTGGCGCGGCATATGCCAATACCGGGGGCAGCAGGTGATCCTTCTCTTCATGCAGCGACTGACAGGCCACGCACCGCCCCCGGTCATCCCCCGGCGCCTCTCCGGCTCCAGCGCACCATCTCTCCGAAGGCACGGGCTCCATCGCCCTCCCTGCTGTCGTCTCGCTTCCCTCCTTTCATGCTTCTCCCGCGCTCCTGCGCGGCGGTTCCATGCCACACATCAATGGGGTGTCACGCGGCGGGCCATCCCTCCCCCGCGCCTGACCGCCGGATTCCCGGAGGGATGAGGCCGATTCCATCATGAGCGATCTTCATCCGCCACACGAAACGGATCCAATCGAGATCCCCCACAAGCAGACCTGCGCCGACGTGCTGCGGGCCACCAACGAGCAGCTTCGGCGCAGGTGCTCGGGCAGGCGCAACCTGCTGTCGTGCCGGTGCAGCCTCTGCCCCGACGACCGCCTGCCCGTCCTCCTCTCGCAGGCGGACGCGGCGCTCCTCAACACGGCGTACGACGGAAAGGGCGGCGCGCTGACCAGCGGCGCGGACAGCTACTGGGAAGTGGGATCGGGCAAGCCCACCGGCGGGCCGGGCACCGTGTCCGCGTGGGGTCCCGCGCAGGTCGTGAGCTCGCCCAACCCAGCGTGGGTCAAGAGCCCGTTCAGCAACGCTGGCTGGATCTCCACCAAGGGCGTCACGGGCAACGACCTGTACTTCCGCATCCGCTTCAACCTGGGCTCGACCGTCGACCCGGCGGCGTTCGTGCTGGCGATGGACTTCTCCGCCGACAACCGCGTGATGGAGATCTGGGTCAACAACACACCGCAGAGCACGCAGCCCAACGGGGCCGGCAAGCTTCCGGGCGTCTCCCCATCGCAGTACAAGGACGGCGGGCAGGTGCGGATCCGCCTGGACAACCACTGGCAGCCGTGCGGAAACACGATCGTGGTGCACGTAGAGTCGGCGGAAGATCCGGTTGGTTTGCTGGTGCAGAACTCGGCGGAGGTGACGCACGGCGAGGGCGGCTGCGACTGCCGCTGCCAGTGCAGGCCGGTGGAGTTCCCCGCCATCAAGCCGTGCATTACCGTGGCGTGGGGCGACTCGCCGTGCGACTGCATGGAGACCGACGACGTGGAGGTGCTGTGCATCACCGTGTGCAACTGTTACTCGAACGTGGCCTTCCACGACCTCGTCATCGGCCGGATCCAGGTGACGGACCTCGCGGGCAACCCCGTGCCCACCCTGCCGGACGGCACGCCCTCGGTGCAGGTCGTTCCCTCCGGCCCCGTCTGCTTCGGTGATGTCGGGCCCTGCGTGGAGCGCGACCGGCCCACCTGCGTCTCCCGCGAGGTGGTGCTGTACACGCGCGGCGCCGTGGGCAAAGCATACCGGCTCTCGTTCGGGGGCATCTGCTTCACGGTGTGCCACCCGTACCAGGACGAGCAGTGCTTCACCTTCAAGCTCTGCCAGGACTGAGCGGGGCAGCCCGGAAACCCTGGGACGTGGGCGCAGGGTGACGGGATGACCAACGAAGAGGGCCGGCGAGCGATCTCCGGCCCTCTTCGCGTTTCCACTTCGCCCGCCCGGTGCGTCGTGTCCGGAGCTATCTCAAGCGATCAGTTCGTCCACGCGCTTGGCCGAGAAGCCCGCAGTCGCGCGACCGCCGCGGACGACGACGGGGCGGGTGACGAAGGTGTACTCCTCGGCCATCAGCCGCACCAGGTCGTCGTCCGAGAGCTGCTGCTCGTGCAGGCCCAGCTGGCGGTACTTCATCGCGCGCTTCGAGAACAGCTTCTCCACGCCGCCGACCTTCGCGGCCAGCGCGCGCACCTCGTCTTCCGAAAGCGGCTCTTCCTTCAGGTTGCGGTAGCTGCGGATGGAGACGCCCTTCTGCTCCAGGTACGCGGCCGCCTTCTGGCAGGTGGTGCACTCTGCATTTCCGCGTAACCACGGAATGATTTATGTCGCATTGGCAGAAAACCCAGCCTGGGCTTGAGTCGTCATAGGCGCCCCTGAGACAACGTTCCCGTCCAGCGGCTTGAGGGTCTCCATCCCTCGCCATTCCTGTGGATAATCGGCCACATCACCCCCAAAGAGATGTTGTCCCTGCATCTCTAAGGCAAACGAAAGTACCTCGCGAAACTCGGCGATACGCTCAGGACTCGCTCGCCACTTCTCCACGTTGGGCCACGCGCCGGTCGTCTCCAGCGTGTCCACTAAGTGAGCGGCTGCGAAGAACTCCTCAAACGTATCGTGGGCGAACCGCCAGCGCTTCGGCGGACCACCATTGAGAATACCAGCCGCAGCCAAGCTCTTGACCAGGTGCAGCGCTCCGCTCCGCTCCGGTAGTTTCACGCCGAAGAACTCCGTGAGGCGCTGCGAGAGGCTAAGGTTATCGATGGCCGGATCGGGGTGCTGCAACCGGGCGACGAGATCCTCGTGCAGCACTCCTACCCCCCGTAGTCCCGTGTCCAGCAACGACCAGCCCGCGACTCGACCTAGCACCATCCGCCACCCCGCCCATTGTAGCCGCCCACCGTCCCCGTCGACGCCCAACAGACGTCGGAAGTAGCGTTGATACAACCCCGCCCGTGTCCAGTCGTCAGAGGCGGCATCCCTGTCGACTACGGCGAGCGTGAACAACAGGGGTGCAATGGGGAGGTTCCCGAACTTCTCGAGTTGCCGGCGTACGCGCGCTTCCCCGACGGGACCGAGATGGTATCGCGGAAGGAGCAGTGACACGACATCCGGCGACAGGGGAAGAAGGCGAATGGTCGGTACCTCGGGCACATAACCCACCACCGGCCTGCTGGCAATCACAAAGCGGCAACGGATGAAGTCGACGTTCTTCGCTTGGCGGATTAAGGCGTCGAGCGCCGATTCCTTTTCGGCGCTCTCGATCTCGCTGGCCCCGTCAAACAGTATGAGGAAGGCACCGGTCTCAAGCTGTGGGACCAGCGTCTCTGCGGAGACGTCCACCCCGTACTGCTCGCGCAGCACGTCGGCAATCGCCTCGGTTAAGTCTCCCCGGTAGTACGAGGCAGGAACTAGGATGGGACGATAGCCACGCAGTGACTGCGGGAGATTGTTCTGCAGTGCCAGCCATGCGAGCCGTCCCAGAACAGTGGTCTTCCCTGCCCCGCCACTTCCGAGCAACAGCAAGGTCCGCTGCGCCTCCACCGCTTCGGCAATGCGAGTGACCAGGGTCCTCCCCTGCTCCTCTACGTGGATGGGAACCCCTGTGACGTCCTCAGCCGGTAGGCCGAAGAAGCCGGTTCCAGCTTGGCTGATGATCCGGTCCTCGCCGAGGCGCCTCCTGTATCCCAGGAAGAGAGCCCAGCGGGATAGTCCCGGAGCTTCCAGCAGCACCCGGCGCATAACACGCCGTAGCCGCGTCCGTCTCAAGGCGGCGCTCCCACGCCTCCACGCCATAAGGAGAAGCGCGAGCAGCCCCGCCGCATACGTGCCGACACTAACTCCCACAGCTAAGAGCGGTTTGTACCAGAGCGCGTCATGATGGCGTTTGTGCCATTCCACAATGGCGGATACACCGCGGCCGAGCGGCCCTGCACGCGGAATGTTGTCTTGCAGCAAGTAGATACCACGAGTGGTTGTCAGGAACCGCTGACCGCCGATGTCAAACAGACCTTTCAACTCCACTGTATCTGCTCGTTCACCGAGAGAAACCTCCTGAAAATTGGTCCCCCCATTATCGCTCCAGAAAAGCTTGGAATCTCCGCCGGCGATTACCACCTTGGGGTATTCTGGGTCTACCCAGAGGTGTTTGATTGCCCCCGTCACACCGTCTGCCGCCAAGTTACGTATTTCGGGAATACCGCGCCGCCACTCTAGTCTTGCCAATTTACCACTAATCGTTCCAATATACGCGGTATTACCTGCAAATGCGAGGACCTCGACATCATTATTCTCTCCGAACCCTCGAATCGGGATCCATCGTTTCCCCCAGTCCGTGCTTGCCCAGAATGACGTCTCAGTGGGTAGGTAAGACGTGCCTCTGAGGTAGAGTATCGAATCGCGGAGATACACGGCCGGATAGTTTATCCCGGCGAGGCGGATGCCTGAATCAATTTCCGGCATTGGACTCGCAACATCCCAGCCTTGCCCTAAATCGTGCGACACGAGAAGAGAGACAGCCTGAGTCGAATCATTAGTCATCAATACCAGATTGCTATCCTCGCGTGCAAAGGAACGAAGCATGATCCACTGCGTGGAATAGTCCTGGGTTGACGTGCCATGTACACGAGTTAATGCCGTGTACACACACCCAGTGGAGAACGAGTCGCAATGAACCACACGGAAAAGCGTTGTCGCGGACAGTTCTCCCTCATGACCTACGGCATCCCTGAGCGTATCATAATCGCTCGGCAAACGCGACCATTTCGAGGTCCCGGTTAATCGGATGAAAGCACCATTCGACGAAAACGCTACCGTCTGGTTCCCGGAACTCACCATTTTTTCGACTTGGGCCGGAATGCCTTGGCTAGCCGGCTCCCAGTTCGAACTGTCGTGGGCGCTCCGGTATACTCCTTTTTCTGTACTTGCCACGACCCAGCCTGAAATCGAGCGAACGTCGTTTGCCATGGCAGGAGCGCACCGGATCGCAAGTTCTCGTGGCAACCGCAAAGGCGGTGAGCAGTCACTGGGATCTTCACTGTAAAACGTACTGCTACGAACCCCAACGAGGCGCATCTCGCCGGGGAGGTTTTCTACTGCCGTCTGCCAAGTGCGGCCATGATCGCGCGATTCCAAGATTGTGCTGTCCACCTGTGCGTAAAGGGTGTCGCCGGAAGACAGCAATCGAAGCAAGGCGCCGCGTCGTGCACCAACCGCACGCACCGGTCCCGGCAGGAACTCCCATTGAACGCCATCCTCTGAATAGCCTGCCCTTTGTGCATCCGTCGCGTAGATCCCCCGCGTCGTTGATTCGATGTGCCATCGATTGCGCATCAATCCCAGAGAGCGGAAGATGCCGGACAGGAGGTTCCCGCTGTCGGACCGGACACTGCCGCTACTGTCGGACCAGATGTCGCCACCCGTGTTGGACCAGGTATCGCCCCCATCGATGCTGCGAATGATACCGGCGTCCGAAGTCGCGACGAGAGTTTCACCTTTGACCACCATGTCGGTAATGTCCACGGGTGAACTGGCTGACCATGTTCGACCTCCGTCCAGAGAACGGGACCAGCCTGCACCCGCGGCATACAATCGCGTAGGTGTAGTGAAGAGTTGAATTCCCTTAGGGGGAGACGGACCGACTCGCTTCCACGTGAGCCCGTGATCCAAACTGTTGAACGTCCCACTCGGACCGATGGCCACCCAGCCCGCTTCGGTCTCCGCGACACTCCAGATTCTACCCCCATCAGGTGATCGCTGCAGGGTGAGAATGAGTGGATCGGCGCTGCTCCAGCCGCAAGCGCTCAACGTCAGCAATAATCCATATCTGGCCAGGAGTGATCCTGATCGGCGGATTTCGGAGCGGAACACGACGGAATGATTGCTGCTCATTTCTGTCGGATGGGGGATCGGTGGGAAGTTCCGGCGCTTGAGAAGCGGAATTTAGGCACGTTCAATTTGATGTGCTCCACTGCGGGTGCTCACCGAGCAACCTCACCAGCGCTTCCTGGCAAGGAAGTCGTTGCGCACAAACATTGTCAAGTACGGTGAATGGATTCCGGTCAGAACTCGATCCACAACGGCTTTGATCGGCACACAGAGAACCGGAGACATGGAGAACGTCATCGCGCCTTCGATCCGATCCTCTATTCCTCTGTGTGACTCGATGACTCGAAACTGTTCTGAACCGCTCAACCGGAATGGAGCTCGGCGAAATTGGGATGAACCCGACTTGGATCGTATCTCCTGTCGTCGTCAACGCCAACGATTCACGGGTTCCCGAATACACCCGGTGCTTCACCCCACCAACTCGTCCAGCCGCTTCGCCGAGAACCCCGCCGTCGCGCGACCGCCGCGGGCGATGACGGGGCGGGTGACGAAGGTGTACTCCTGCGCCATCAGCCGCACCATCTCGTCCTCCGCGACCTCGCGCTCGTGCAGTCCCATCTGGCGGTACTTCATCGCGCGCTTCGAGAACAGCTTCTCCACGCCGCCGACCTTCGCGGCCAGCGCGCGCACCTCGTCTTCCGATAGCGGCTCTTCCTTCAGGTTGCGGTAGCCGCGGATGGAGACGCCCTTCTGCTCCAGGTACGCGGCCGCCTTCTGGCAGGTGGTGCAGTACGGCAGCCAGTAGACATCGACATTCACGCCGGTGGTCATCGGAGAAGTCCCAGTTGCGGTTCGCGCCGCACCGTCCGGTGCGGCGCGTTCATTTTAGCGTCGGGGAGGGTGGCCGCACGAGTGGCGGAATCCACCGGAGCCATCTTCGCCAGAGACGCGTGGACGGCGGCGATGCCGGTTCGCTTGTGCTGGTTCACCGGCCCGGTGATTGCTTGGGGCGCGGCCCGGACAGGACTCACCCGCCCCAACCAGAAGAGAACATCGTGGAGATGAAGGTGCTGCCGGGGAGGCGCTCTCCCCTCGGCGCGACGTGGGATGGCGAGGGCGTGAACTTCGCCGTGTTCTCGGAGCACGCCACCGCCGTGGAGGTCTGCCTCTTCGACGCCGAAAACCCCGCGCGGGAGACCGCCCGCCTGCGTCTGCGCGAGGTGACCGCGCACGTCTGGCACGGCTACGTGCGCGGGCTGGGCCCGGGGCAGCTGTACGGCTTCCGGCTCGACGGGCCTTACGAGCCGCAGCACGGCCTGCGCTTCAACCCCTTCAAGCTGCTGCTGGACCCGTACGCCCGCGCCGTGGCCGGCAACGTGGACTGGAAGCATCCCGTCTTCGGCTACCCGCTCGGCAACCCCGACGGCGACCTGGCCGGCCGCGACGAGGGCGACAGCGCCGCCGGGATGCCCAAGGGCGTCGTCGTCGACCCGGCATACGACTGGGAGGGCGACCGCCCGCTGCGCACGCCGTGGTACCGCACCGTCATCTACGAGGCTCACGTGAGGGGGCTGACGATGCGGCATCCGGACGTGCCGCCGGAGCTGCGCGGCACCTACGCGGGCGTGGCGCACCCGGCCGTGGTCGAGCACCTGAAGTCCATCGGCGTGACCGCGGTGGAGCTCCTTCCCGTGCACGACTTCGTGGACGACAGCCAGCTGCTGGAGCGGGGACTGCGCAACTACTGGGGATACAACACGCT
Source organism: Longimicrobium sp. (assembly GCF_035474595.1). NCBI lineage: Bacteria > Pseudomonadati > Gemmatimonadota > Longimicrobiia > Longimicrobiales > Longimicrobiaceae > Longimicrobium > Longimicrobium sp. Next base: position 18,000 of record NZ_DATIND010000138.1, on the reverse strand, counting down.
GAACTTCTTCTCCCCCGACGCGCGCTACTCGGGGAGCGGTGACCGCGGCGGGCAGGTGCGCGAGTTCCGCGACATGGTGAAGGCGCTGCACCGCGCGGGGCTGGAGGTGATCCTCGACGTCGTCTACAACCACACCGCGGAGGGGAACCACCTCGGCCCCACCCTCTCCTTCAAGGGGATCGACAACCCCACGTACTACCGGCTGAAGGACGACGAGCCGCGGTACTACATGGACTACACGGGCACGGGCAACTCGCTCGACACCCGCCATCCCCAGGTGCTGAAGCTGGTGAACGACTCGCTTCGCTACTGGGTGCAGGAGATGCACGTCGACGGGTTCCGCTTCGACCTGGCGGCCACGCTGGCGCGCGAGGAGCACGGGATGGACCGGCTGTCGTCGTTCTTCGACGTCATCCACCAGGACCCGGTGCTCAGCGAGGTGAAGCTGATCGCCGAGCCGTGGGACATCGGCGAGTACCAGGTGGGGAACTTCCCCGTGCTGTGGACCGAGTGGAACGGCAGGTACCGCGACGACGTGCGCACCTACTGGCGCGGCGACGCGGGCAGCGTGGACGAGCTGGCCTACCGGCTCACCGGCTCCAGCGACCTGTACGGCGACGACGGGCGCAAGGCGTACGCGAGCATCAACTTCGTGACCGCGCACGACGGCTTCACGCTGAACGACCTGGTGAGCTACGAGGAGAAGCACAACGAGGCGAACGGCGAGAACAACGGCGACGGCGAGCAGCACAACCGCTCGCTCAACTTCGGGATCGAAGGACCGACGGACGATCCCGGGATCGCCGCCCAGCGCGAGAAGCAGAAGCGGAACTTCCTTGCGACGCTTCTCCTGTCGCAGGGCGTGCCGATGATCCTGGGCGGCGACGAGATCGGCCGGACGCAGGGCGGCAACAACAACGCCTACTGCCAGGACAACGAGATCTCGTGGCTGGACTGGGAGCTGGACGACGCGCGCCGCGACCTGCTGGAGTTCACCCGCCGGGTCGCCCGGCTGCGGCGCGAGCACCCCATCTTCCGGCGGCGCAAGTTCTTCCAGGGGCAGAAGATCCGCGGCTCGGAGCTGAAGGACGTGCGCTGGCTGCGGCCGGACGGCGAGGAGATGGGCGACGCGGACTGGGGGACGCACTTCGTCCGCAGCTTCGGGATGCTCCTCGGCGGCGACGCGATGATGGAGTGGGACGACGAGGGCGAGCGCGTGTTCGACGACTCGTTCCTCCTCCTCTTCAACGCCGCGCCCGAGACGGTGACGTTCGTGCTCCCCGGCACGCCGACCCCCGCGCGCTGGGAGCCGGTGCTCGACACCAGCCGCCCCGCCGCCGCGCAGCCCGAGGGATTGCACGACCCCGGCGCCGCCGTCGAGCTCCCCGGCCGCTCCATGCTCGTCCTCCGCCACGTTCCTGACGACGGGGGGACGGACTGATCTCACGCGGAGACGCGGAGGTGGCTCGACATGCACCTCCGCGTCTCCGCGTCTCCGCGTGAGATCCAGCGATATGGAGGAGACGCAGAGTCGCGACTCCACGCTCCCGATCCAGATGGACGGCCGCTACGCCACCGCGGCGGCGGGCTGGCTCACCGCGTGGTACTGCGAGCAGAGCGCCAGCACCTCGGCGTCGGTGAAGGTGTGGTCGCACTTCTTGGCCGCGTCGAACACGTGGTTCGCAAGGCCCTCGTCCGCGCCGTCCATCCCGTGCGCGTTCAGCCAGTAGCGCACGTTGGAGATGCCGCTCATCGGCGAGATCTCGATCTTCTGGCTGAGCCCGAACCAGCCGGCCGGCACGCCGGAGTAGATGCGGTCCGCCAGCCACGCATCGCCCTTCGCCTCGGCCTTCACGATCGCCGCCGCGTGCACGCCCGTCCCCGTTCGGAACGCATCCTCGCCGAAGACGGGCCAGTTGTACGCCACCGGAACGCGGCAGGCGTCGGCCGCCAGCTGCACGTACTCGCTCAGCTTCGACAGGTCCCAGTCGTGCAGCCCGAGGAGCTTCAGATTGACGAGGAGAAGATCCATCTCCGCGTTGCCGCAGCGCTCGCCGATCCCCAGCGCGGTGCCGTGGATGCGGTGCGCGCCCTCCTCGATGGCGGCCAGGCAGTTGGGGATGGCCAGGCCGCGGTCGCGGTGGCCGTGCCAGTCGATCTTCACGTCCTCGCCGCTGGGCTCCACCACCTCCTGGCGGACGAAGCGCACCAGCTGCCGCACGCCGTGCGGCGTGGCGTGCCCCACCGTGTCGGCCAGGCAGATGCGCCGCGCGCCGCACTCGATGGCGGTCTGGTACAGCTTCTTCAGCACCTCGGGGCGGGCGCGCGTGGTGTCCTCGGTCACGTACATCACCGGCAGCCCGTTCTGCACCGCGAAGCAGACGGCGTCGTCGGTGGCGCGCAGCATCCGCTCCAGCGTCCAGTCCTCGGCGTACTGGCGGATGGGCGAGCTGCCGATGAAGGTCGCCGCCTCGATGGCCATCCCCACCCGCTGGGAGATGTCGATGATGGGCTGTATGTCGGCGCGCACCGTCCGCGCGGCGCAGTTGGGCGCGATGGGAAGGCGGTGGTCGGCGATCTCGCGCGCGAGCGCCTCCACGTCGCGCACGGCGCGCGGGCCGGCGCCCGGAAGGCCGATGTCGGCCGAGGCGATGCCGAGCTCGCTCATCAGGTGTAGCAGCCGGATCTTCTCGTCGATCGTGGGATCGGTCACCGACGGGGACTGCAGCCCGTCGCGCAGCGTTTCGTCGTTCAGCTGCACGCCGCGGCGGGTGGAGTAGTCGAAGCAGCCTTCAACGCAGTTCCAGTCGTGGATCAGCTCGCTTTCCTGCATCGGTCCTCTGCGGGCGTGGCGCGGTGGGCGACAGAAGCGCGGCGCGCGGTCGAGCGCGGCTCACTGTTCACTGGCGGAATCTTAGCAGAACGTTCGACTGAACGAAACGTGCCGCGCGGATTGGGCCTTGGGGGGCTGGGGATGCAGCGGTGCACGACGAAGCCATTGAAGCCGACGACGGTCATCAGCACGAGCAGCTGGACCGCCGCGTGCCCGGCGAACCTGTCCAGGATCACGGGGAGCATGGTGACGGACACGATGGCGCTCGCGATCGCAACGTGAAGCCGGGTCGCCCTGCCACGCAGGCGCAGGCTCCGGGGGCCGATCTCGAGTTCCGGGCACGGTTGGGGATTCTCGCGGGCGGAATCCGGCATCGGAATGGCGGTTCGAGGTGACGCGTGTCGAGGCGGGGCAGCGCGGCGAATCCGCGCGCTCGTATTGATACCCCGCACCCGATACCCGGGGACGGCGCCGCACCGTGCGGCTTACGAGAATCATAACGAGAGGAGACTGTCGGTGTTACCATCGACTCTCAAGGACGCAACCGGCAGCGATGATCTTCAAGTACTTGTGAACATATAACTTACCTCGCCGCAGCCGTCGTGCGGCCATGCGGCAGGAGTTTGATGCAGAATCCTGTGAATTGAAGGGGATTTCTCTTCGTAATGTAAGTAATGGCAACGGCGCTCCTCGATGTCGTCGATGATCTTGAGGATGTTCTGCTCGAACTCTTTCCGAACTGGCCGGAGAGATCCTCCTGTTCCGGATTGATCGAGGTATCCTCCCGGCCCGGCGAATGGGTCGAGACCGCGTTGACACCATCTCCGCCGCTCGGCATCTTCCGGCCGTCCATTCTCCTCCATTGATCCCGATGCCTTCGACGCCGGCGGTCCCGCCCCTGCTTTCCGACGCTCGCCTCAGGCCCGTCCGCGCGCTCGCCCACCAGACCGACGCCGACACGCTGAACGACCAGCTGGAGCTGGTCGTCATCCCCTCGCCGCCGTTCGGCGAGGAGACGCGCGGCGCCCGGCTGGCGGAGCGCTTCCGCGAGATCGGCCTGGCCGGGGTGCGGCGCGACGGCGAGGGAAACGTCATCGGCTCCATCCCCGGCGCCAACGGCGATCCGCGCCCCATCGTCGTCGCGGCGCATCTGGACACCGTGTTCGCGGCGGGCACGGACCTCACGCCGCGGCGCGAGAACGGGCGCATCTACGTTCCCGGCATCACCGACAACGCGCGCGGGCTGGCGGGAATGCTGGCCGTGGCCCGGGTGCTGGCGCGCGCCGGGGTGCGGCCGAAGCGCCCGGTGGTGTTCGTCGGCACCGTGGGCGAGGAGGGCGCCGGCGACCTGCGCGGGGTGAAGCACCTGTTCGGCGAGGGCGGCGAGCTGCGCCAGGCGGCCGGCTTCATCGCGCTGGACGGGTCGGGGCTGCGCCGCATCGTGCACCGCGCCATCGGCTCGCGGCGGCTGCGCGTGGAGGTGGCCGGCCCGGGCGGGCACTCGTGGGCGGACCGCGGCGCGGCGAACCCCATCGTCGCCCTGGGTGCGGCGGCGGCGGAGATCGCGGCGCTGGCGCTGCCGGAGCCCACGCGCACGGCGCTCACCGTGGCGCGGATCGGCGGCGGCACCAGCATCAACGCCATCCCCGGCGGCGCATGGATGGAGCTGGACATGCGCAGCGAGGCGCCCGGCGTGCTCCCGCGGCTGGAGGAGAGCGTGCGCGCGGTGCTGGCCCGCGTGGTGGAGCGCGAGAACGCGGGGCGGCACAAGAACACCGAGCCGCTCACCTCCGCCGTCGCCGTCATCGGCGACCGCCCCAGCGGGCAGACACAGCCGCGCGAGCCGCTGGTGCAGGCCGCGTCGGCCATCACCTACGGCCTGGGACAGAAGCCGGAGCTGGTGGGCTCGTCGACCGACGCCAACGTACCCATGGCGCTGGGCATCCCCTCCATCGCCATCGGCGTGGGCGGCGACTCGGGCGGCATCCACACCACCGACGAGTGGTACAGCAACGAGAACGGCGCGCTGGGCGTGGAGCGCGCGCTGCTCATCATCCTGGCCGCCGCGGGCGTGGAGGCGTAGAGGCGCAATCCGCGGCTCCGCGATCTCCTGAGAAAGTCCTGCTCCCGTCCTCGACTTTCTGCTGTGATGGGCGGCGGTGGTCGTCTACAGGCGCTCCTAAGAAAGTCCTGCTCCCATCCTCGACTTTCTGCTGTGATGGGCGGCGGTGGTCGTCTACCGGCGCTGAAAAGAAGGTTCCGCGCAGCCCGATCACCGGCGACTGAAGTCGCAGCAACAACTACGGGAAGCCTCGCAAACCGCGCGAGGCTGATCCGCTCGCTCCGCGGCATCGGCGCTCTTCCTTTCCTCCTCCCTGGACGCGCGCAGCGCGGGGACGACTCAGGATCGACATCCCCGGTTCCGTCCCGTCCCTCCCCCGCCGCGTTCCACACGCGCACGGCACCGCCGGTCCCATCTCCGCCAGCATCCATCGTCCCTCCGCGTTCCACTTTGGCGCGGGAACGCGCCCGGCCGCGCCACACCGGCGCGGCTGAACGTGCGGACCGGGAGAACCACGATGCGCAAGATGAAGCTCGACGTGGACGACCTGCGGGTGACGTCGTTCGAGACCCACGTGGAGGAGAAGGAGCGCGGGACCGTGCGCGGCCACGTGGCGACGGAGTGGAACACCTGCGAGGGCGGCACCTGCAACGGGCAGCAGACCTGCTGGGACAGCTGCGACGGCGTGTGCGGCACGTACTACTGCGTCACCGACGGCTCGTGCTGGAACTACTCGTGCATCAACACCTGCTCGCTGACGGTGAACCCGTGCTACCCCACGGCCGGCGAGGTGAACTCCTGCAAGTTCGCCTGCCGCTGAGCTCCGCCGTCCGGCCACGCGAACCGGGCCCCTCCGCCACCCAGGCGGAGGGGCCCGATTGCCTTCCCGCCTACACCGGCTACTCCGGCGCGACGACGGAGTGGTCGCCCAGGTCTACCTGTCCGGATACGCCGCGCACCTTCACGTCGTTGCCGATCAGCGAGTCGTGCAGGTCGCAGCCGTCGATCTCGGCGTTCGCGCCGACGATGCAGTCGCGCAGCTTCGAGCGCCGCACCGTGCTCCCCGAGCTGATGGTGACGTTCGGGCCGATCTCGCAATCCTCCAGCGTCACACCGTCGGCCACGTGCACGGGCTCGTGCACCGTCACGCCCTCCTTCGCCGGGGGGCTCTTGCCGCGCGTGGTGGAAAGCACGTGCAGGTTGGTTTCCAGCAGCGTTTCCGGCTTCCCCGCGTCGTACCACCCCTTCACCTCTTCCACCTGCAGCCTGCCGCCGTGGTCCACCATGTACTGGAAGGCGTCGGTCAGGAAGTACTCGCCGCCGGGGCCGGTGGGCTGCTGCATGGTGTGGCGGATCCCCTCGAACAGCAGCTTCCAGTCGCGGATGTAGTACAGGCCGATGTTGGCCAGCTTCGAGACGGGCTCCTTCGGCTTCTCGAAGATCCGCTGCATGCAGCCGCGCTCGTCGGTCTGGATCACGCCGAAGCGCTGGTAGTCCTCCACCTCCTTGGCCCAGATCACCCCCGCCACGTCGTCGGGCAGCCGGTTCACCACCGTCAGGTCCGCGTCGAACAAAGTGTCGACGAAGATGATGAGCAGGTCCTCGTGCACGAACGGCTCGGCCAGGCGAATGGCGTCGGCGGTGCCCTTCTGCTCCACCTGCTCCACGTACTCGGCGTGGAAGTCGGGGTACTCGGCGCCCATATACTCTTCGACCTTCTCCTTCAGGTGCCCGGTGATGAGCACCGCCTCGTGCACCCCCAGCTGGCGGAGGTCGTCCAGGATGTAGGAAAGGACGGGCTTGTCGCCCACCTTCAGCAGCGGCTTGGGCGTAACGTGCGTGTGCGGGCGAAGGCGCGTGCCCTTCCCCGCCACCGGCATCACGACGATCACGTGGGGCTCCGGATGCGATGGGACGATGGATGATGCGGACGCCGGGGACCGGGCAGGTTCCGTACCGGCCGGGGAGCGGCGGCGGGAAGATGTGGACGGGTGGGAAAGTGCGAAAGTGCGAAAGTGCGGAGTGCGGGAGTGCGTCGGGATCGTGATCGGAATGGAGATGCGAACACCTGCGCTTGTTGCGCCGGGATCTCCGGGCCTCCGCGTCTCCGTGTCTCTGTGTGAGAAACCCATCCGTCTCACCTCCACGCCTCGCGGCGGGGACGCGGGGGAGGCGGTGCTCGCGCGGGGGCGGGGCGGCGGATAGATTGGCGCCCTTCCACGCCGCACCGCACCCGCACCCGCCGAGCATGGGGCTGATCCGCGCGCTTTCCAGCAACCGGGCCTGGACCGATCCCGAGTCGCCCGACCGGCGGCTGCGGGGGCGCGAGTACGCCGTGCCGTTCAGCGCGGTGTGGGAGGCGGCGGTCGAGACGGCGCGGAAGCGCTCGCGGTGGACCGTCACCGAGGCCAACCCCAGGCGGGGCGAGATCGTGGCCGAGGCGCGCACCGCGCTCTGGCGCTTCACCGACGATATCATCATCCGCCTGTCGCTGGACGGTGACGGGATGACGCGCGTGGACGTCGTGTCACAGTCGCGGGTCGGGAGCGCCGACTTCGGCGTGAACGCGCGGCGGATTGCCCGCTTCTTGCACGCGCTCGACCGCCACCTGCGCCGCCCCGCGGGGCGCGGCGAATCACGTAAAACAAGCAGCGGCAAGTAGATGGCGTCGTCGAAAGCGTCCCGGCAGAGTCTTCCGGACCGCATCCCGGTCCTCCCCATCCGCAGCACCATCGTGTTCCCCGGCGGGGCCACGGCGCTGCAGATCGGCTTTGCCCCCAATGTCGAGGCGCTCAGCAAGCACCCCGAGAACGACCTGATCGTCGCCATGGTCTCCACCATGGACGACGGTTTTCCGCTGGACCCGCGCGAGCTGGAGAAGATCGCCACCGCCGTGCGCGTGCTGGACCGGCTGAACCTTCCCGGCGGGACGATCCAGACCACGCTCCAGGGGCTGCGCCGCATCCGCCTCACCCAGGTGCGGCTGGAGGACGGCTACTACTCCGCCACCCCGCACGAGGTGGATGAGGTGCCCGCCCCCGCGGAAGAGGCCGACCCGCTGATCGAGAAGATCGTCGCGACCGTCAGCGCCGTGGCCAACGCGGTGGAGCGCGTCCCCGACGAGGTGCCGCGCATCCTGCGCATGAACCTGGGCGACGCCGGGCGCTTCGCCGACCTGGCCGCCACGCTCTGCAACCTGAAGCTTCCCGACCGCGACGCGGTGCTGCAGGAGCTGGACGTGCTGGCCCGGCTGAAGTTCGTGCTCCACTCGCTGGAGGGCGAGTGGGAGCACCTGCGCGAGGTGGAGCACGCCACCGGCGCCGAGGAGGCGGGCACCGGCCCGCTCCCCGCCGGCGGGCGCGAGCGGCGCGACGAGATCCGCCGCCGCATCCAGGCGCTGCAGGCCGAGCTGGGAGAAGTCGACCCCGTGGAGCGCGAGGCCAACGAGGCGCTGCGCCTGGTGGAGCGCTCGCAGCTCCCGCCGCGCGTGGCCGCCGTGGCCCGCCGCGAGGCCGAGCGGCTGCGCTCCAACTCCACCACGGCCACCGAGGCGCAGGAGATCCGCGCCTACATCGACGCGCTGGTGGCGCTCCCCTGGCAGCGCCGGGCCGACGGCGGGAAGTTCGACCTGGAGGCGGTGCGCACCGCCATCGAGAACGAGCACCTCGGGCTGGAAGAGCCCAAGCGGCGCCTCCTGGAGGTGATCGCCGTGGCGGAGCTGCGCGGCGACCTGCGCGGGCCCATCCCCTGCCTGGTGGGGCCGCCGGGGGTGGGCAAGCGCACGCTGGCGCAGGCCATCGCCAAGGGACTCAACCGCCCCGTCGTCCGGCTGGAGCTGGGCGGGCGCAGCGAGGCGCAGCTGGTGGGCAGCAAGCGCGGCCGCAGCGGCGCGCAGATGGGCAAGCTGATGCAGCTGATCCGCGACGCGGGCGTGCGCGACCCCGTGTTCCTGCTGGAGGAGCTGGACGAGATCGGGCTGGGGAACGTGGACGGCGACCCGGTCGAGGCGATGGAGGAAACGCTCGACCCCGAGAACCGCGACACCTTCACCGACCGCTGGCTGGACGTGCCCTTCGACCTCTCCGACGTCTTCTTCGTGGCCTCGGCGGCGGACTTCGGGCGGATCCCGCGCGACCTGCGCAACTACTTCATCGAGATCCGCATCGCCGGGTACACGCCCGAGGAGAAGATCGAGATCGCGCGCGAGTGGCTGTTCCCGCGCATCGTGGCCGAGCACGGGCTGGACCCGGCGAAGGTGACGATCGACGACGAGACGCTGCTCTTCCTCTCCCGCGGCTACGCGCGCGACGCCGGCGTGGGGAACCTGCGCCGCTCGCTCGCCGCGGTGATGCGCTACCTGGCCGCGGACAAGGCGGCCGGCAAGGGCGAGCAGTGGGCGGTGACGCGGGAGACGATCGAGGAAGTTCTCGGCTACCCGCGCTACAACCCCACGCCGGCCGAGGTGGCGCCCGAGGTGGGCGTGGTGACGGGGCTGGCGTGGACCGCGTCGGGCGGTGAGCTGATGTTCATCGAGGCGCTGAAGATGCCGGGGACCGGCCGCCTGATCATCACCGGGCTGCTGGGCGACGTGATGCGCGAGTCGGTGAACGCCGCGTTCAGCTACGTGCGCTCGCGCGCGGCCGAGCTCGGCATCCCCCGCGACGCCTTCGCCGACTACGACATCCACGTGCACTTCCCCGTGGGCGCCACGCCCAAGGACGGCCCGTCGGCCGGCGCGGCGGTCACGCTGGCCATCGCCAGCTCGCTGTCGGAGCGGCCGGTGCGGCACGACATCGCCATGACGGGCGAGGTCACGCTGCGCGGGAAGATCCTGGAGATCGGCGGGGTGAAGGAGAAGGTGCTGGCCGCCTACCGCGCCAACATCACCCACGTGATCCTGCCCTCGGGGAACAAGCGCGACCTGCGCGACGTGCCCGAGGACGTGCGCGAGGGGATGACCTTCGACTACGTGGAGCGGATGGACCAGATCTTCCAGCTCGCGCTGATGGGCGAGCCGCGCGTGGTGCGCGACGGCCCCGCGCCCCCGCCGCCGGCCAGCGAAGGCGTCGACATCCCCCGCCCCGCCGAGCAGGACCGCCAGGCGGCGAGCGAAAAGTAGGGAGATCGGCCGCAATCGCCGGATGGAACGGCGAGTGAATCGGACTTCGCGCGGGCCGGGCGCCAGCGGGAGGCGCACTCACGCACTTCCGCACTTCCGCACTCACGCACTTTCGTACTTTCGCACCCTCGCACTTTCGCACCCGCCTTGACGGCCGTTCGCCGCGCCGAGACCTTTCCTCCCCCGTCCGCCGGACACGAGCGCCGCACCCGCGTCAAAACGCATGAGGGCCGACACCTTCGCCAAGCTGGTCACCCTCGAGACGCTGATCGACGCGGAGGTGGGCTACTGGCTGCAGCACCATCCGGCCTCGATGGACCGCTACCGCGAGGCGCTGGTGGCGCGCGTCAGCGACCTGCTGGACGAGATCGACCGGCTGGACGAGGTGGCGGCGGCGCGCATCTACGACGCGCTGGTGGACTTCCTGGCCGAGCTGCCGGAAGACGACGAGGGCGTGGTGGAGGCCGCCGTCCGCTTCAAGCGCGCGGTGGACAAGCTCATCGACCGGGCGATGGAGCCGCGCGACCTGGACGATGCCAGCACCTGGGCCGTGGTGCTCGACGGGATGCTGGACGAGCTGGCGTACGAGTATCCCCGCGCGGTGCGCACCGGCGGCGGCGAGGCGGACCCGCGCGCCTGCATCCGCGCCCGCGAGCTGGCCCGCGCCGCCCGCGACGCCGGCGAGCGCATGATCGCCGCGCGCCGCACCGACGCGCGCACCATGCTGCGCGACGACCTGGACCGGCTGGTGCTGGCGGTGGAGCACCGCAGGCTCTCCGCCGCCGAGGCCGAGCCGCTGATCCGCGCGCCGCAGCGAATCGCAAGGCGCTTGCGCCCGTCGGGGCTCGGGCGAGTCGGGGCCGCGGTGGTCGGCCAGCTGCTCCGCCGCCGGTCGAAGGGGCCGAAGATTCCGTAGAAAAGAAGTCCTAAGTCCTGAGTCCTAAGTGCTAAGTGGATTACGTCGGCACTCAGCACTCAGCACTCAGCACTCAGCACTCAGCACTCAGCACTCAGCACTCAGCACTCAGCACTTGTTCACTTAGGACTTGGGACTCAGGACTTAGGACTTAGGAATATCTTTCGATGGATATAAAAACCGGCGAACGCCGCCTCGTGAGCATCCGGCGCTTCGTTCCCCAGCACCGGCGCGGGGAGTACGCGCAGGCGTGGGCCGAGCTGCACGCCGCCGCCACGCTGCGGGGCGCGCACGCCTGGCACTTCGTGAGCGGCGATACGCCCGGCGTGTTCCTTGAGTTCCTGGAGTTCGGCCCGGAGAGCGACATCCGCGACGACCCGGGCGTCCTGGACGCCATCCGCAACCTGCACGCGGAGTTCAACCTGCCCTACCCCGCGCCCAACACGCTGGAGGAGTGGGTGGAGATCGCCGCGCCCAACCGGGAGGCCCCGTGAGCGCCACCGACCGCGAGCGGCTGATCGCCCTGCTGCTGGAGCGCTCCTTCCGCGTGGGCGACTTCGTGCTCTCGTCCGGCGCGCGCAGCCGCTACTACGTGGACGCGCGCACCACCACCACCCACGCCGAAGGCCAGGCCGTGGTCGGGCGCCTGGGCCTCGCCGCCATCCGCGACGCCGGGCTGCGCCCCGCCACGGTGGGCGGGCTGACGCTGGGCGCGGACCCGGTCGCCTACGCCATCGCCCACGCGTCGTGGATCGCGGGCGACCCCGTGAACGCCTTCACCGTGCGCAAGGAGCCGAAGACGCACGGCACCGGCAAGCGCGTGGAAGGCTGCTTCGCCGCGGGCGACGAGGTGGTGGTGATCGAGGACACCGTCACCACCGGCGGCAGCGCGCTGAAGGCCATCCAGGCCGTCGAGTCCGAGGGCGGCACCGTCCTCGCCGTGCTCGCGCTGGTCGACCGCGAGGAAGGCGGCCGCGAGGCGATCGAGCAGGCGGGATACCGGGTGCTGACGCTGGTCCGCGTCTCGGAGCTTCTTTCCGCGATGGAGTGAGGAAAAGAAGTACGAAAGTACGGAAGTACGAGAGTACGCAACTGCAATGGCATCAACCGCGAAGCCCCACGCCACTCCCGGCGCGGGGCTTCGTCTTTTTCGTACTTCCGTACTCCTCGTACTTTCGTACTATCCTCTGAACTTCATCTCGTTCGACGCTTCGAACCCGAGTCGCTCGTACAGCGGCCGGCCCTCGCGCGAGGCGTGGAGGATCGGGCGGGGGATGCCGTTCTCGCGCGTCCACGCCAGCAGCTCGCGCATCAGCCGCTCGGCGACGCCGCGGCGGCGCCACGCGCGCTCGGTGAAGACGTTCACGATCAGCCCCTGCGGCCCCGTCTCGATCTCGCGCCTGTCCCGCGGCCGGGGGATGATGGTGCGCAGATGCACCCCCGCGCCCGCCACTACCTCGTCCGAGCCCGCGGGCGACGCCAGCCACGCCACGTACTCGCCCGCCGGAATGCCGCGCTCCATCCACGCCCGCGTCGCCTCCACCAACTGGGGGTACAGCTCGTCCGGAAGATCGCCCATGTCGCGGAACATCTCCGCCCGGTGCCGCGCCAGCACCACCGCGTCATCGACCGAGGCGCGGCGGATGGTGATCGTGTCAGCGTCGTTCATCGATCAGGAAAACAGGGCGCGGTGTGCGGTTGAAGCCTCGCGCAGTTTGCGAGGCTTTCCGTTGTTGTAGCTGCGGCTTCAGCCGCCCTTCGCGCGTGCGGGATTTCCGGTGCGATCTCACCATTGGCGTGTGATCCGCGCCGCACCCTCACCCCGTGATCGCCTCCCACACCTTCTCCACGTCGCCCAGGTCCGCGAACACGTGGTCGGCGCCGGTCCCGGCCAGCTCGTCGAGCGGGTGGTGGCCGGTGGCTACGGCGATGGTGCGCACGCCCAGGTGCTCGCCGCACTCCACGTCCCTGGGCGTGTCGCCGATGATCACGATCTCCTTCCCCGAATAGCCCACGCCGTTCAGCACCCGCGCCCGCTCCACCGCGATGGCGGGGAGCTCGCGGCGGAGCGCGTGGTCGCTCCCGAACGCGCCCACGCGGAAGCGCCGGAACCCCAGCCGCGCCGCGTCCACCTTGATGCGCGCGCCCTCGCGGATGTTGCCGGTCAGCACGCCCAGCACCATCTCCGGGTGATGGTGCTCGATGCGCTCCAGCAGCGCCGCCACGCCCGGGAGCGGGTCCACGCGGGCGTCGTGGATCTCGCGGTGCAGGTTCTCCACGTAGCGGAACCAGAGCGCCGGGAGCGCGGCGTCGATCTCCCGGTCGGGGATGTCGGCGGAGCGCAGCAGGTCGCGCACGATCTCGGGGTCGGTGCGCCCCGCGAACGAGTAGCCGGGGATGTGCCCGACGGTGCCGAACACCTCCATCAGCGCGCGATGGACGGCCCGCTTCCCCGCGCCGCCGGCGGAAAGCAGGGTGCCGTCGATGTCGAACAGGACCAGCCGGCGCATACGTCTCCAGAACTCGTGGCTCGTAACGGCGGAGCGGGGCGCGCTCCGCATCTTCGTATAGCACCTCGCCGCCCGTCTGTCACCCGCACGACGAAATCGTTGTGCTCCGTCTCCCCTCTTCCCGATCTTCTCCACGGGAGTTTGACGCGGATCTGCCAATCATGTCACACCGTTCAGGGAGATGGGGATCATGGCGGCACAGCAGGCGATGCCGGCGGGCGGCGGCGTTCCGGGCGGGACGGTCGCGCTCGACCGCTGGGCGACGGGGAGGAACGCGCTGATCGCGCTGGCGCTGGTGCTCGTTTTCGTGGGGCTGTTCATCGCCGCGCGGCGGCTGCTGGGCCTGAAGGGGGCGCCGTCGATCGGCGCCCCGTGGCCCTTGGCGAGCCCGGGCGAGCTGGTGGACATCGCGAAGCGATTGGGGACGGACGGGCGGCGCGGGACGGTGATCGTCACGCTGGTGCTCGACACGCTCTTTCCGCTGGTGTACGGGGCGGCGCTGGCGTTCAGCTCCGGGTATCTGCTCGCGCGGCTGAACGCGCCGGCGCCGCTCCGGGCGCTGCGCTTCATCCCCCTCGCCGCCGTGGTGTTCGACTACCTGGAGAACCTCTGCATCGCGCTCCTGCTCGGCTTCTATCCGCGGATGAACGCGGCGGCCGGCCCGCTCGCCGTCTTCACGCGCGGGAAGTGGCTGCTGATCTTCGCCTCCACCGCCGTCGTCCTGATCGCCGGCGCATGGCTCCTCGCCCGGAAAGTCTTCGGAAGGGGATGAGACCGAATCCCTCCGGCGTGATGTCGTCGGTAATTCCGTAGACGTCATCCTGAGGCCGGCCACGCCGGAACCAGAACCGGCGCAAGGGCTTGCAGGCCGAAGGATCTATCGCCCGTCCAGCACGTCAGACCGGGATCGCCGCCTTCCCATTCTTCCCGTGGAGCGATGAAGGCGTAATCGGGCGCGAAACTCAAAATCACGTGCCTGGCGAGTATGGATCCTTCGGCCGGCAACGTTATGCGTGGACGGAAGTTGCGGAGTGGCCGGCCTCAGGATGACGTCGATTGGGTGCGGCGCGGATGCAATGAGATTCCCATCGCTGCGATCCTTGCGAGGGGCGGTGATGGGCGAGGGCGATGCGCGTGGAAGTCGTGAGGGGAGGGAGATGGCGGAGCGGAAGGAGTGGCGGCCGGAGGCAGTGGTGTTCTGCGGAGTGCAGGCGGCGGGAAAGAGCACCTTCTACCGCGAGCGCTTCTTCGAGACGCACGTCCGCATCAACATGGACATGCTGAAGACGCGCCGCCGCGAGACGCTGCTGCTGGAGGCGTGCCTCCTCGGCAGGCAGCCGTTCGTGGCCGACAACACCAACGTGCTGGCGGCGGACCGGGCGCGGTACATCGGGCCGGCGCGCGCGGCTGGGTTCCGCGTGAGCGGCTACTTCTTCCGCGCCACCCCGCGCGAGGCCATCGCCCGCAACAAGGCGCGCAGCGACAAGCCCAGCATCCCCATCCCCGGGCTGCTGGGCACGTACAAGCGCCTGGAGGAGCCGCGCTGGAGCGAGGGCTTCGACGCGCTCTACACCGTCACCCTCACCGCGGCCGGCATCTACCTCGTCGAGCCCGCTCCGCCCGATCCGCCGCCGATCTGACGAAACGCTCCGGACGAGGCCATCAAACCACGCGGAGAGCGCGACGGAATCATTGTGCTCTGCTCCGCAGGTGCCGCAATTGAACATCCCCCGTGGTTCCCTGCCCGGCCGCGCCTCCCGCGGCACCCTTTCACCAGGAGGACGTCATGCGAGCTCTCGTGATCAGCGGCGGCGGGTCGAAAGGGGCGTTCGCCGTGGGCGCGCTGAAGTACCTGATGCTGGAGAAGGGGCTGGACTTCGACATCCTGGCCGGCACCAGCACCGGCGCGCTGATCGCCCCGATGATCGCCGCGCAGGGGAAGGCGGCGCTCGCCGCGCTGGAGACGGAGTACACCACCGTCACCACCAAGGACATCCTGGACGGCGAGCTGGCCATCCGCGTGCTCGAGGGGAAGCCGTCGTTCCACGGCAGCAAGCCGCTGCGCAAGCGGATCGAGGCGCACGTCACCCAGCAGGTGTTCGACGCGCTGCGGGCGTCGAAGAAGCGGATGGCGGTGACGTCGGTGGACCTGCACGACGGGAAGCTGGTGTACTACCAGACCGGGCCGACGCCCATCCCCAGCGACGACGTGGTGGTGCAGGTGCAGACGCTGGAGCAGCTGGTGAACGCCATCCACGCGTCGGCCAGCATTCCCGTGTACATGCCGCCGGTGCCCAACTCGCGCCCGGGTGCGCCCGCCGACCCCTACGTGGACGGCGGCGTGCGCGAGTACGTGCCGATCGAGATCGCCATCGACGCGGGCGCGGACGAGATCTGCTGCATCATCCTGGCGCCACAGCTGGAGAAGCGGGCCACCTTCGAGAAGCCCAAGCCCAACGTGGTGGACGTCCTGCAGCGCAGCATCGACCTGCTGAGCGAGGAGGTGGGCGCCAGCGACGTGAAGCTCTCGCAGCTCTACACCAGCGCCAACGTCTGGATCAACGCGGTGGTCGGAAAGCTGCGCGCGGCGGGAGTGAAGGACGACGTGATCGTCCCCGCGTTCCAGAACGCCGGGGTGAAGAACCCCTTCGCGGGGAAGCGCGCGGTGTCGCTGCGCATCATCCGCCCGCAGAAGCCGCTGCGGGGCGAGACGCTGAAGTTCAGCCCCGACGACATGAAAGCGAACCTGGAGTACGGCTTCCAGTGCGCGAAGGAGCAGTGGGACGCCAGCGGCAAGTAGGCTTCCGGCATCCACCTCGCCACGCCGGCGGCGGCCGGCAATCTGGCGCGGCCGGCACCGCGGCCTTATCGGTACCACGAGAGTCCGGGCCCGTTCACCATCCGCGTAACTCCGCCAGGGCCATGCGCCGTCTTGCCGCCATCCTCGCCGTGCTTCTCTCCGCTCCTGCGTCTGCCCAGAACGTGATTACGGGCATGACGCACGAGGAGCCCACGGCTGTCCAGGACAGCCTGCGAGGGCCGGTGCGCTCCGTCCGGCTGACCTTCACCGGGGCGGTGGGCGGCAGCGACGTCGTCATCGTGACCACGTACGACCGCGGCGGCCGCCGGGCGGAGCTGCTGACGTACCGGGCTGACGATCTGCGGTCGCGGCTGGTTTACACCTACGACGAGCGGGGCCGCAACACCGGCTGGGAGTTCTACGAGGTCCCGCGCGGCGGAGGGCCCCACACCGCCTACCACGAGTCCCCGCCCGGGACGCCTCTGCCCACCGTGCCGCAGCGGCGCGTGTACGTGCTGGACGAGGCGGGGCGGCGCATGGAGGAGCGCGAGATCCTCCCCAACGGAACACTCCTCTCCCACATGGAGTTCGCCTACGACTCCGCCGGCCGGACGCGCCTGATGACGCAGTTCGACTCGCGCGGCGAACAGAGCTCGCGGACCGCGCAGGAGTACGACGCCGCCGGCAGGGTGCGCGCCCAGCGGTTCTTCTACGGCGGAAGGGAGAGCCGCACCGTCTACGACTACGACGAGCGCGGCAATCTGGTGCTGTTGGAAGCCACGATTTCGACGGGGGGCTGGAGGCGCGCCAGGTCATCCGCTACGACGCCGCCGGGCACAGGCTGGAGGAAGAGATCTACGACCACGCCGAGCCGCGCTGGCGCGTCGAGTACCGCTACGACGACCAGGGGCGGCTGCGCGAGAAGGAGACGCACGACGCCCATCCCCGCCTTCTCGCGCTGCCGCCCAGACCCGTACCGGGAAAGGTGGTGTACACGTACCAGCCCGACGGCGGCCACACGGAGGAGATGATCCGCTACGATGCCGGCGGAGCGGCCTCGGAGCGCAGGGTGGAGCGGTTCGACGCCGGCGGGAAACGGGTGGAGTGGGAGGAGTTCAACCGGGACGGGACGAGGGCGGCGCAGCAGGTTTTCGACCCCGTGCTCGGCCGTGCCCGGGTGCTTGCCGGCCGGATGCGCTGGACCGAGGAGGTCGACGCGCACGGCAACTGGACGCGCCGCGGGTATAGGGTGGTTCCCGACGACGGCGGCACTCCGCGCCCGCTGTGGGAGCAGGTGCGCGAGATCACCTACTGGTGAGCCGCGCGCACCGGATGCGAGGGAGGCCGCGGACGAATCGCCGTCCGCGGCCTCCGCTCTTTCCCGGCGGGAAGCCGGTCGTACCGGACCTGGCAACCAGGGAGGATGAAAGGGGGATCGGTCGTGAGCGCCGATGCCGCGGAGTGAGCGGAACAGCCTCGCGCAGTTTGCGAGGCTTCCCGTAGTTGTTGCTGCGACCGTAACCGTTCAGTTGGTCGGCAGGATATTGGGCGCGGGGGTGCCGGCGCGCAGGGCTGCGATGGAGCGAGCGACGAAGTCGAGCGGATGAATCCCTTGTTGTTGGCAGGTCGCGCTGATCGAGAGGATGCGCTCGGCGTAGCGAAGCCCGGCTTCGCTCTGGCTGCCGAAGCTGTTCTTCCTCCACAACACGGCTTTCCGCAGCGCGCGTTCGGCCGCGTTGTTGGTCGGCTCGACCGGCTCG
>NZ_DATIND010000137.1 GCF_035474595.1 Longimicrobium sp. | reverse complement strand
GGCCGTGGTGGTCCGCACCACCAAGGAGGTCCGGCGCAAGGACGGCAGCTACATCCGGTTCGACGAGAACGCCGCCGTCATCATCAACGACGCGGGCGAGCCGCGCGCCACGCGCATCTTCGGGCCGGTCGCCCGCGAGCTGCGCGACAAGCGCTACATGAAGATCGTCTCGCTGGCCCCGGAGGTGATCTGATGGGCAAGATGAGCATCCGCCGGGGCGACCGCGTGAAGGTCATCTCCGGCAACGACAAGGGCGTCGAGGGCACCGTCATCCGCGTGGACCGCGAGAAGAACCGCGTGGTCGTGCAGGGGGTGAACGTGCGCAAGCGCCACCGCAAGCCCTCCGCGACCAGCCCCGAGGGCGGGATCGTGGAGTTCGAGGCGCCGATCCACGCCAGCAACGTGATGCTGCTGGACCCCAAGTCGGGCGAGCCCACGCGGGTGCGCTCGGCGCAGGGCGCGGACGGCCAGCGCGAGCGGGTCGCGGTCAAGAGCGGCCAGGCGATCCCGCGCGCGTCGTAAACCACGGGCATCTGCCGCCACCCCGGGCTCCGGCCGATTCGCATCGGCCGTGAACCGGGCGCGCGGTGCGGTGTACCGAGCGACTTCCACCTTGCGTCACCGCCCCCCCGGGCCTCGGAACCCGAGGCCGCGCGGGGGATACGGAACGGAGAGAACCGATGGCGAAGAAGGACAAGGCGCAGGCCGCGCCGGCGGCGGACGACGCCCCGGCCGAGACCGGCCCGCGGGTGAAGCCGCGGCTGCAGCGCTACTACGAGGAAACGGTCCGCGGGAAGCTGCAGGAGCAGTTCGGCTTCCAGACGCCCATGCAGGTTCCGCGGCTGGAGAAGATCACGATCAACGTCGGGCTGGGCGAGGCGCCGAAGAACCCCAAGCTCCTCGAGGGCGTGGTGGCCGAGATCGGCCAGATCACCGGGCAGAAGCCGGTGATCACCAAGGCCAAGAAGGCGATCTCGAACTTCGCGCTCCGCGAGAACTCGCCCGTGGGCGTCACGGTCACGCTGCGGCGCGACCGCATGTGGGAGTTCCTGGACCGGCTGGTGAACGTGGCCATGCCGCGCATCCGCGACTTCCGCGGGGTGCCCACGCGCTCGTTCGACGGCCGCGGGAACTACACGATGGGCGTGAAGGAGCAGCTGATCTTCCCCGAGATCGACTACGACAAGGTCGAGAAGGTCCACGGGATGGACATCTCCTTCGTGACCAGCACCACGAAGGACGACGAGGCGCTGGCGCTGCTGCGCGAGCTGGGCATGCCGTTCCGCGGCGAGTCGCCCGTGCTGGTGGCGGCGTAACACGGTCTCGAAGCGCGCACCCGCCGGCGACGGACGCCGGCGGAGGCGCGCCGGTCACTACCACCACGGTAACTACGCGATGGCACGCAAGGCCCTGATCGAGAAGAGCAAGCGCAAGCCGAAGTTCAGCGTCCGGGCGCACAACCGCTGCAACCGCTGCGGCCGCCCGCGCGCCTTCCTGCGCAAGTTCGGGCTCTGCCGCATCTGCTTCCGGCAGATGGCGCTGAACGGGGAGATCCCCGGGGTGCGCAAGGCGAGCTGGTAAGGGACCGGAAGTGCCAAGTGCCAGGTCCTGAGTCCTGAGTGAAACTGCGTCAGACGCATCGACCACTTGGGACTTGGGACTGAGGACTTGGGACTTGGCGGTTCGAAGACAATCACTCACTTCCTGAAAGTCCGGCGCTCGCTCGCCGGATACTCTAGGAGAGATTCAGCATGGTGACGGATCCGATCGCCGACCTGCTGACCCGGGTGCGCAACGCCCAGATGGCGCGCCACCGCCGGGTCGACATGCCGGTCAGCAAGCTGAAGGTCGAGGTTTCCCGCCTTCTCAAGGAAAATCACTACATCCACGACTACAAGATCCTGGATGACGGCAAGCACCCGGTGCTGCGCCTGTACCTGAAGTACTACCAGGACAAGCCGGTCATCCGCGAGCTGCGCCGCGTGTCCAAGCCCGGCCTGCGCCAGTACGTGGGCGTGGGCGAGATCCCGCGCGTGCGCAACGGGCTGGGAATGGCGCTGCTCAGCACCTCGCGCGGCGTGATGACCGACCGGCAGGCCCGCGCGGCCAAGGTCGGCGGCGAGCTGCTCGCCATCGTCTGGTAAGGAGAACACGACAATGTCGCGTATCGGAAGAAGGCCCGTGGCGGTTCCCGCCGGGGTCGACATCACGCTCGACGGCAACACCGTGCGCGTGAAGGGCCCCAGGGGCGAGCTGCAGCGCACGCTGCACAGGGACGTGATCGTGCGCCGCGAGGACGACGGCCAGATCGTGGTGGAGCGCCCCAGCGACCAGCCGGAGCACCGCTCGCTGCACGGGCTCAGCCGCACGCTGGTGGCCAACATGGTCGAGGGCGTGACCACCGGCTTCACCAAGACGCTCGAGATCGTGGGCGTGGGGTACCGCGCCGAGACCAAGCCCTTCGGGCTGACGCTCGCGCTGGGCTACAGCCACCCCATCGACTACAAGGCGCCCCCGGGGATCACCCTGCGGGCCGTCAATCCCACCACCGTCGAGGTCAGCGGGACCGACAAGGAAGTGGTGGGGCAGGTCGCGGCCGAGATCCGGTCGCTCCGTCCGCCCGAGCCCTACAAGGGCAAGGGCGTGAAGTACCAGGGCGAGGTGATCCGCCGCAAGGCGGGGAAGGCGGGCGGCAAGTAAGCCGCCCCGCGGCCCACGGCTGATCATCGCATAGTCAACCAGAGAAGACACGGAAATGGCGAGAGCACGGATCCGGACCAAGACGCGCGAGGACAAGCGTCTGCGCCGCCACCGCAGGGTGCGCGGCAAGGTCCATGGCACCGCGGAGCGTCCGCGGCTGGTCGTCCACCGCTCGATCAACCACCTGGAGGCCCAGGTGATCGACGACGTGGCCGGCCGCACGCTGGTGGGGCTCAGCACCAACGCCCCCGACCTGCGCGCGCGCAGGAGCGAGCTGAACAAGACCGACGCCAGCCGCGAGCTGGGGAAGGCCGTGGCCGAAAAGGCGAAAGCCGCCGGCGTAGACAAGGTCGTCTTCGACCGGGGCGGCTACCTGTACCACGGCCGCGTGAAGGCCTTCGCCGAGGGTGCCCGCGAGGGCGGCCTCGACTTCTGAGGAGAGCAGAGACCATGGCTGAGAACAGAGGCGGAGGCGGCGGTCGCGGGCGCGGCGGTCCCGGTGGCCCCGGCGGCGGGCGCGGGCGCGGCTTCGGCGGCGGTCCCGGCGGCGGCGGCGAGCAGGGCGGCGGCGACCGCGAGGGGCGCCGCGGGCGCGGGCGCGGCGAGGGCCGCGACGGCGGGCGCCGCGACGACCGGCAGGGGAGCGACCTGAAGGAGAACGTGATCCACATCAACCGCGTGGCCAAGGTGGTGAAGGGCGGCCGGCGGTTCTCGTTCACCGCCCTGGTGGCCGTGGGCGACCAGGCGGGCAAGGTGGGGATCGGCACGGGGAAGGCCAACGAGGTGTCGGAGGCCGTGCGCAAGGCGCTGGAGCAGGCCCGCCGCGCGATGGTCCGCATCCCGGTGCGCGAGGGCACCCTCCCGCACGACGTGATCGGCGAGAGCGGCGCCGGCCGGGTGCTGCTGCGCCCCGCTGCCCCGGGCACCGGCGTGATCGCCGGCGGCGCGGTGCGCGCGGTGCTGGAGTGCGTGGGCGTGCACGACATCCTGACCAAGTCGCTGGGGAGCAACAACCCCTTCAACATGGTGCTGGCCACCATGGACGCGCTGAAGAACCTGACCACCCGCGAGCAGCTGGCCGCCGAGCGCGGCGTGCCGGTGGAGGCGCTGGGAGGTGCCCGTGCCTAAGATCAAGATCACGCAGACCAAGAGCGGCGTGGGCGCCCCGGAGAAGCATCGCAAGACCCTCCAGGCGCTCGGCCTCAAGCACCAGCGGTCCGTCGTGCAGGACGACAACGACGCGATCCGCGGGATGATCTTCCAGGTCCGCCACCTGGTGAAGGTGGAGGGCGTTGAAGGGCAGGTGAACGATGGCTGACCTCAGCAACCTGCGCCCCCCCGAGGGGTCGCACCGCGACACCAAGCGCCTGGGCCGCGGCCCAGGGTCCGGCCAGGGGAAGACGGCCGGCAAGGGGCACAAGGGCTCGATGGCGCGCGCCGGCCACAGCGGCCCCGGCGGCGGCAAGCCCCACTTCGAGGGCGGCCAGATGCCGCTGCACCGGCGCCTTCCCAAGCGGGGGTTCACCCCGCTGGACCGCGTGGAGTACCAGGTGGTGAACCTGTGGCAGCTCGAGGCGCTGGCCGAGGGCGACGTGACCCCCGAGACGCTGAAGGCCCACGGGCTCATCGGCCACGCGGGGCGTCCGGTGAAGGTCCTGGGCACCGGCGACCTGACCCGCAAGGTGAACGTGTCGGCGCACCGCTTCAGCAAGTCGGCGCGCGAGAAGATCGAGGGGCTGGGCGGCTCCGTGCAGGAGATCGGCTGACATGGCGAACCCCGTCGCGAACCTGTTCAGAATCCCGGAGCTGAAGGAGAAGATCCTCTTCACGCTCCTGGCCCTGTTCGTCTACCGGGTCGGCGCCCACGTGACGGCGCCGTGGATCGACGTGGTGGCCCTGAAGGAGTACGCCGGCAACCTGGGCAACACCGCGTTCGGGATCTACGACATGTTCGTGGGCGGGGGGCTGTCGAAGGCCACCGTCTTCGCGCTGGGCATCATGCCCTACATCTCGGCCAGCATCATGTTCCAGCTGCTGGCCACGGTGGTCCCCAGCATCGAGAAGATGCAGAAGGAGGGCGAGGACGGCCGCAAGAAGCTCACGCAGTACACGCGGTACGCCACCGTCATCCTGTCGCTCTTCCAGGCGTACGGCTACGCCATGTTCCTGGAGACGCAGGTGCCGGGCGCGGTGGCCAACCCCGGGTGGGGCTTCCGGCTGATGATGATCCTCACGCTGTGCACCGGCGCCGTGTTCGTGATGTGGCTGGGCGAGCAGATCACCGAGCGCGGCATCGGCAACGGGATGAGCCTGCTGATCTTCTTCTCGATCCTCGAGGGGCTGATCCCGGGGCTGTTCATCACCGGGCAGCAGGTGGCCAACGGCGACATCAAGCCCTTCGGGGTGGTGGTGCTGCTGGTGAGCATGGCCGCGGTGGTCATGGGCACGGTGGCCATCACCATGGCCATGCGGAAGATCCCGGTGCAGATCCCGCAGAAGGTGATGGGGCGCGGGCGCATCCGGCAGGGGCAGAAGAGCTTCATCCCGCTGCGCGTGAACATGGCGGGCGTGATGCCGATCATCTTCGCGCAGTCGATCATGATCCTTCCCGCCACCCTGGCCACCTTCGCGAAGAACGACCGCATCAAGGCGTTCGCGGACTTCTTCCAGGTGTTCAGCGTGCCGTACTACATCGTGTTCACGCTGCTGATCATCTTCTTCACGTACTTCTACACCGCGATCATCTACAACCCGGTGGACATCGCGGAGAACCTGAAGAAGCAGGGGGCGTTCGTTCCCGGGGTGAAGCCCGGCGCCCGCACGGCCGAGTACATCGACCGCGTGATGAGCCGGATCTCGCTCCCGGGCGCCATCTTCCTGGCGGCCATCGCCATCGTGCCCTCGGCGCTGGAGCGCGCGTTCGGCGTGACCTCGCTGAACCGCGTCCTCGGCGGCACGGGTCTGCTCATCGTCGTCGGCGTGGCGCTCGACACGGTGCAGCAGATGCAGCAGCACCTGCTGCTGCGGCGGTACGACGGCTTCATGAAGAAGGGCCGCGTGAAGTTCCGCGGCCGGCAGCAGCGGTACATCTGAGAGGGAACAGGGAACAGGGGACAGGGGACAGGGAACGGCAGGGCGAGACCGCGCGCGTCGGCGGCCGGCCTCCGATTCCGTCCCTGTCCCCTGTAACCTGTAACCTGCAACCTGTGGTTCTGGAGCCGGAATGGACCTGATCCTCCTCGGCGCCCCGGGAGCCGGAAAAGGCACCCAGGGCGCCCTGCTGTCCGAGAAGCTGGGCACGCCCAAGATCGCCACCGGCGACATGCTGCGCGACGCGGTGCGCGCCGGCACCGAGCTGGGGCGCCAGGCCAAGGGCTACATGGACGCGGGCGAGCTGGTGCCCGACGCCGTGATCCTGGGGATGGTGCGCGAGCGTCTGGCCCAGCCCGACGCCGCGAACGGGGCCATCTTCGACGGCTATCCGCGCAACGCCGCGCAGGCCGCCTCGCTCGACGAGATGCTGGCCGGGATCGGGCGCCGCATCGACGCCGTGGTCTACCTGGAGGTGGACGACGACGACATCGTGCGCCGGATGGGCGGGCGGCGGACGGACCCCGAGACGGGGCTCGTGTACCACGTGGAGCACAACCCGCCGCCGGCCGAGATCGCGCCGCGCTGCGTGATCCGGCCCGACGACGTGGAGGAGACGGTGCGCAACCGGCTCGACGTCTACCGCCGGAGCACCGCCCCGCTGGTGGAGCACTACCGGCAGGCCGGCGTTCCCGTGCACACGGTGGACGGCGGGCGGCCGATCGAGGCCGTGCAGGGCGAAATCCTGGGGCTGCTCGAGCGGTGATCCAGCTCTACCTGGCCGAGGAGATGGAGGCGATCGCGCGGGCCGGGCGCATCCTGGCGGCGCTCTACCGGGTGATCCCCGAGCGGGTGCGGCCGGGCGCCACCACGGCCGAGCTCGACCGCTTCGCCGAGGATTTCATCCGCTCGCACGAGGGCGCCGTGCCGGCCTTCAAGGGGCTGTACGGCTTCCCCGCCACGCTCTGCACCAGCGTGAACCACGAGGTGGTGCACGGGATCCCCTCCAGCCGGCGCAAGCTGCAGGAGGGCGACATCGTGAGCGTGGACTGCGGGGTGAAGCTGGACGGCTTCTACGCCGACGCGGCCAACACCTACGCGGTGGGCCCGGTCGCGCTGGAGGTGGCCACGCTGCTGGAGGAAACCAGCGCGGCGCTCCACCGCGGCATCGCCGAGACGCGCCCCGGGCACCGGCTGGGCGACGTGGGCGCGGCCATCCAGGAGGTGGCCGACGCGCGCGGCTACGGCGTGGTGCGCGAGCTGGTGGGCCACGGCGTGGGGCGCAAGCCGCACGAGGAGCCGCAGGTGCCCAACTACGGCAGGCGCGGGCGCGGGCTGAAGCTGGTGGAGGGGATGGTGCTGGCCATCGAGCCCATGTTCAACCTGGGCGTGGCCGGCGTCCGCACCCTTCCCGACCGGTGGACCGTGGTGACGGCCGACCGCAAGGTCTCGGCCCACTTCGAGCACACGGTGGGGGTAACGGCCGACGGCCCGCGCATCCTGACGGACGGGAGCTGAGCGGCGGGATGGTCCTCAGAGGCCGTCCGGGGTTGCCGAAAGGCGGCAATGTAGTTAAGTTTTCAGGCTTCGTTTTCCACGGGGATATAGAGAGGCGACGATGAAGGTCCGCGCGAGCGTGAAGCCGATCTGCGAGCACTGCAAGGTGGTGCGCCGCAGGGGGGTGATCCGCATCATCTGCAAGAAGAACCCGCGCCACAAGCAGCGCCAGGGTTGATCGGCGCCCTAGTCAATCCAGGCTGAAGGAGAAACAGGATGGCCCGCATTGCCGGCGTCGATCTCCCCCGCGAGAAGCGGATCGAGATCGGCCTGACGTACATCTTCGGGATCGGCCGCCCCACGGCGCGCAAGATCCTGGAAGAGGCCGGGGTGAGCCCGGACGAGCGCGTGAACAAGCTCTCGGACGAGGACATCAACAAGCTGCGCCGCATCATCGACGCGACCTACCGCGTGGAGGGCGTGCTGCGCGGCGAGATCGCCCGCAACATCAAGCG
This sequence comes from Longimicrobium sp., assembly GCF_035474595.1. NCBI lineage: Bacteria > Pseudomonadati > Gemmatimonadota > Longimicrobiia > Longimicrobiales > Longimicrobiaceae > Longimicrobium > Longimicrobium sp. The sequence goes on along the minus strand of NZ_DATIND010000137.1, from coordinate 65,040 downwards.
CCTGATGGACATCGGCTCGTACCGCGGGCTGCGGCACCGCCGCGGGCTGCCGGTTCGCGGCCAGCGGACGCACACCAACGCCCGCACCAAGAAGGGCCCGCGCCGCGCCATCGCCGGCAAGAAGAAGCCGGGCAAGAAGTAAGACGGTCCGCGGAAGATCCGTCTTCCTCGGACAACCCTGGTCGGGGCGGCGCTCCCGCCCCGATGATCACGCCCGCGCACGCCGCGGGAAGCGGGATCCGAACGCGCGGTAGGCCGCGCACCACACACAGGAGCAGGACCCGATGGCCAAGCCGAAGGCAGCGGGGCGCCCGAAGACCAAGCGCCACGTGGACAGCGAAGGGGTCGCGCACATCAAGGCGACCTTCAACAACACGATCGTGACCATCTCCGACATGGGTGGTAACGGGGTCGTGTGGGGAAGCGCCGGCAAGGCCGGCTTCAAGGGCAGCAAGAAGAGCACGCCGTTCGCCGCGACCGTGGCGGCCGAGCAGGCCGCGCGCGAGGCGCTGTCGCTGGGGATGAAGCGCGTGCACGTGCGCGTGCAGGGCCCCGGCAGCGGGCGCGAGAGCGCGATCCAGGCGCTGGCCGCCGCGGGGCTGAACATCCGCTCGATCCGCGACGTCACGCCGATCCCGCACAACGGCTGCCGCCCGCCCAAGAAGCGCCGCGTCTGATCGGAAAGTCCCGAGTCCCAAGTCCTGAGTCCCGAGTGGTTCACCCGGGACTTGGGACTTAGGACTTTTGCAGTGGCGTAAACCCTCGCGACCGTCGGGGGGACGAAGCCGAGAAACGACACATCTCACGGAGAGAACGGTCTCAACATGGCCCGTTATACCGGACCCGTCTGCAAGCTCTGCCGCCGCGAGGGGCAGAAGCTGTTCCTGAAGGGGATCAAGTGCTTCACCGAGAAGTGCCCGGTGGAGCGCCGCCCCTACGCCCCCGGCCAGCACGGCCAGAGTGGCGGCGGCCGCCGCAAGAAGGCGAGCGAGTACGCCCACCAGCTGCGCGAGAAGCAGAAGGTGAAGCGCATCTACGGCGTGGCCGAGAAGCCGTTCCGCAACCTGTTCGAGAAGGCCGCGCACCAGACCGGCGTGACGGGCGAGAACCTGCTCGTGGCGCTGGAGAGCCGGCTGGACAACATCGTGTACCGCATGGGCTTTGGCGCCAGCCGCAAGGAGGCGCGCCAGATCATCAAGCACGGGCACGTGCAGGTGAACGGCCGCAAGCTCGACATCCCGAGCGCCCAGGTGGGCCCGGGCGACGAGGTGCGCATCGCCCCCAAGAGCAAGGACATCCTCCCGGTGGAGGCCGCCCTTGCCGCCAAGAGCCGCCCCACCAGCGTGGCCTGGCTGGCGGTGGACGAGGGGAGCCGCACCGGCCGGATGCTGACGCGCCCGACGCGCGCCGACATCCCGCTGGCGGTGCAGGAGCAGCTCATCGTCGAGCTCTACAGCAAGTAACCGGTGCCGGAAGCGGGCCCGGCGGCGGCCGTCCTTTCCGGGGCGGCCGCCGCGCGGGTCCTTTCCCGCATTCTTTCCTCACTACGGAGGGATAGAGTGGAACTCGATATTACCGGCCTGCAGATGCCGAACCTGCCCGAGCAGCCGCGCACGGGGCAGATCGTGCTTCGCCCGCTGGAGCGCGGCTTCGGCCACACGCTCGGCAACACCATGCGGCGCATCCTGCTGTCGAGCCTGCGCGGCGCCGCGGTCTGGGCGTTCCGCACCGACGGCGTGCTGCACGAGCACCAGACGATCGCGGGGGTGGTGGAGGACGTGCACCAGGTGATCCGCAACCTGAAGACACTGGTGCTGCGGATGACCGAGGACGCCGACGAGGCGGTGCTGGAGCTGCGCGCGCGCGCCTCGGGCCCGGTGACGGCCCGCAACATCACCGCCCACCCGGCGGTCGAGGTGGTGAACCCCGACCACCACATCCTGACGCTCACCGAGGACCGTGACCTCAGGATCGAGCTGTACGTGAACAAGGGCCGCGGCTTCGTGCTGGCCGAGGCGCACCCCATCCCGCGCGGGATGCCCGCCGACCTGGTGCGCGTGGACGCCGTCTACAACCCGGTGACCCGCGCCAACTTCGTGGTCGAGGACACGCGCGTGGGGCAGCGCACCGACTTCGACCGCCTGGTGCTGGAGGTGGAGACCAACGGGGCGATCGACGTGCGCAACGCCGTGCAGTACGCGGCGCGGCTGGCCATCGAGCACCTGGCCTTCCTGGCGGGCGGCACTCCCGAGTGGCGGCTGGACCGCAGCTGGGGCGAGGGCGCCGGCGCCGGCGCGGCGGTTCCCGCGGGGCGCGCCCCCGTGCCGCCCCGGCTGCAGGAGCTGCTGCACCGGCCCATCGAGGACCTGACCGAGCTCTCGGTGCGCAGCCGCAACTCGCTGCAGAAGGAGAACATCCACACGGTGCGCGACCTGGTGCAGCGCACCGAGCAGCAGATGCTCTCGATCGACAACTTCGGCAAGAAGAGCCTGCAGGAGATCAGCGAGTTCCTGGCGGGCCACGGGCTGCGCTTCGGCCAGGAGCTGGAGCAGACCGACGACGGCACGCTGTTCTGGGTGCTTCCCGAGAACGACGGCGGCAACACCGACATCGCGGCCGGCGACCTGTCCGGCGAGGAGCAGTGAGATGAGACACAACAACCGCGGGCGCGCGCTGGGGCGCACCCACGAGCACAAGAGCGCGCTGCTGCGCAACATGGCCACCAGCCTGTTCCGCCACGGCCGCATCGAGACGACCGAGGCCAAGGCCAAGGAGCTGCGGCCGTACGCCGAGAAGCTGATCACACTGGCCAAGAAGGGCGACCTTCACGCCAAGCGGCTCGCCGCGCGCGAGATCCAGGACCGCGACGTGCTGGTGCTGCTGTTCGACCAGATCGGCCCGCGCGTGGCCGAGCGGCCGGGCGGCTACACCCGCATCCTGAAGACCGGCTTCCGCCAGGGCGACGGCGCCGAGTGCGCGCTGATCGAGCTGGTCGACCGCGCCTGATCGGCGTCTCCGGACGCGAAGTCAGTCGAAAAGAACAGACCCCGAGGCCTTCACCGGCCGCGGGGTCTTTTCTTTTCCATCGGAATCGGTGTCTACGAGCTCACCACTCCGGCGGTTCGGGCCGCGTGACGCGGTGCAGCAGGCCGCCGGGTTTCGCGCGTGGTGAATGCATCCATGGATCACGACGTTGGATCCGTGAACCTCGAAGAAGTGCCGTACGGAAAGTCGTGCAACAGCATGCGCCGCATCTCCTCATCGACCGTCTGATACTGGAACGGGTTGTCCTGCAGCCGGGCCACCGCGGCTCGCATTTCGCGAGTCAGTTCGCGGCCCAGCCCGCGCTTCTGCTCCTCGTACCACCCGGCCGCTTCGGCGATCTCCGTTCTGGCGACCGGCCGCATCACCACGCGAAAGCGCGCGCGGGTCACCCGAGCGACCGCTCGATGTCATCGAGGGCCTGATCGGCCGGGATCACGTCGTGCGGGTTCCTCCGGAACTCCTCGGAACGGCGCCGAAGCTCCATCCGAAGCGGATCGCCGAGCGGCAGCCGCTCCGGGCTCGCATGCGCTTCGGCGGCAATGCTGTTCCAGAGTTCCTCCACCAGGCGGAGGCGCTCCGGAACGCTCAGGTGCTGCAGATCGGAGATGGTGATGGTAGCCATGCCCGAAAGCTAAAAGCATCGAAGTGTTTGCGCCAACGCTTGAGCAGGCTGGCCCCGCGTTCCCGCTTGGGAAGCGTGTTCTTTCGCATCCGCCTCGCAGCGCTAGATTGTGGGCCGCACACCCGTCCGCGAGCGCAACTCCTCCGCCGGCCTTCTCTCCGCTACGCCGTTGCGCATCTCCGCATCTCGCTGTTCCGCCCGGTGGTGGCTCGCGCTCGTCGCGGCCGCGCTCTTCGCTACGTCCGCCCATCTCGCTTCGGCGCAGGCGAGCGCTGCCGCGAAGCCGCCGTTCCGGTGGGGCGGTGACGCGGAGGGCGGGGCGCCGTTCGTGGAGGCGGATCCCGCGGACCCGAGCAAGGTGCGCGGGTTCGACGTGGAGATCGCGGAGATGATCGCGCGCGGGCTGGGGCGCGAGCCCGTGTTCGTGCAGGTGGCGTGGGCGTCGATCGAGCAGTCGGTGGAGCGGGGCGACTTCGAGGTGGGGATGAGCGGGGTGGAGGACCGGCCGGAGCTGCGCGCCCGGCACTCCGTCTCCATCCCCTACTACGAGTTCCACGAGGTGCTGGCGGTGCGGCCGGGCGACCGGAACCGCTTCCGCAGGCTGTCGGACCTCGCCGGGCGGCGGGTGGCCACGCTGGGGCAGACGATGGCGTACCAGATGCTCGTCGACGAGCAGGCGCGCTCCGGTCTCATCCCCATCTCCTACGACGACGACGTGCACCCGTACAGCGACCTGGTGGCCGGGCGGGTGGACGCGGTGCTGCTGGACAACGTCATCGCCGAGCGCTCGCTGCGGCGCACGGGCGGGTTCGTCATCCAGCCCGAGCCGGCGGCGACGGGGCACTACGTGGCCGTGTTCGCGCGCGCCGACGCGGCGCTGCGGGACTCGGCCAACGCGGTGCTGCGGGCGCGGATGGCGGACGGGTCGCTGGAGCGGACCTTCCGGCGCTGGGGCGTGTGGAACGATGGCGAGGCGGCGTACTTCCGCCGGGTGCTGGCCCAAGCGCCGGCGACGGACGCCGCCGCGCCGGCGCCGGCGAGCAACCGCGCGCTGCGCACCTATCTTCCCGCGCTGGCGCGGGCCGCGGGGGTGACGCTGGTGCTGTCGTGCCTGGCGATGGCGCTGGCGGTGACCATCGGCATCCTGGTCGCGGCGGGGCGGGTGTACGGGCATCCGCTGCTGCGCGCGCTGCTGACGGTCTACGTGGAGGTGATGCGCGGGACGCCGGTGCTGCTGCAGCTCTTCGTCATCTACTACGGCCTTTCCGGCGTCGTCCGGCTCCCCGCTTTTTTCGCCGCGGTACTCGGACTGGGGCTGAACTACGCGGCGTACGAGTCGGAGATCTACCGCGCGGCGCTGGAGGCGATCCCACGCGCGCAGCTGGAGGCCGGGCGCACGCTGGGGCTCTCGGAAGGGCAGATCCTGCGGCTGGTGCGCGGGCCCCAGGCGCTCCGGCTGGCGCTGGCGCCGATGACGAACGACTTCGTGGCGCTGCTGAAGGACTCGTCGCTCGTCTCCGTCATCACCGTGGTGGAGCTGACCAAGCAGACGGCGATCTACGCCACCAACGTGGGGAGCTGGGTGGTGCCGGGGATCATCTGCGCGGGGCTGTATCTCCTCTTCTCCCTTCCGCTGTCGCGGTTCGCGCGGCGGCTGGAGCGGCGCTGGAGCCTGGCATGAGCGGCGGACTGGCGGTGACCGGGCTGCGCGTGGCGCACGGAAAGCGGGAGATCCTGCGCGGAGTGGACCTGCGGGTGGCGCCCGGGGAGGTGTGCGCGCTGATGGGCGCGTCGGGCGCGGGGAAGTCGACGGTGCTGCGGAGCATCGCGGCGCTGCAGCCGTTCAGCGGCGGCGCGATCGAGGTGGACGGCTTCGCGCTGCGCCCCGGCCCGCTGCCACGCGAGTCGCGGCTGAAGGGGCTGCGCCGCAAGGTGGGGATGGTGTTCCAGGCCCACGCCCTGTTCGAGCACCTGACCGCGCTGGAGAACGTGATGCTGGCGCCGGTGCACGCGCTGGGGTGGACCCGGGCGAAGGCGCGGGAGACGGCGATGGCGCTGCTGGACGAGCTGGGCGTCTCCCATCGTGCGACCGCGTATCCGCGCGCGCTCTCCGGCGGCGAGTCGCAGCGGGTGGCGATCGCCCGCGCGCTGGCGCCGGACCCGCTGATGCTGCTGATGGACGAGCCCACGGCGGCGCTGGACCCCGCCCGCCGCGGCGCGCTGGGCGAGACGCTGCGCGAGCTGGCCGGCCAGGGGCGCGGGCTGCTGATCTCCACCCACGACGTGGATTTCGCGCGCGCGGTGTGCGACCGGGTGGCCGTGCTGGCGGAGGGGACGATGGTGGAGCTGGGGCCCGCGGAGGAGGTGCTGGCGCGGCCGTCGCACGCCGCGACGCGCGAGCTGCTTCGCGGACCGGAGCGGTCGCCGGCGGGGTGACCGGCTCCCCGCGACGGCGGGGGCTCCCGCGGAGGACACGGAGGTCGCGGAGGACTGCGAGGAGCAGCTTCGTGACCTCCGTCTTTCTCTGTCGTGCGGGCTTTCGCGGGGTCGCTCCAGGACGCATTATGAGCGGCGTTCCGCGTGCTTCCTCTCAACCCTCGATCGCAGGCGATGCCTTCACACCCCGGCCAGATCATCGCGATGGGCGGCGGCGGCTTCACCATGGAGCCGGACAACCCGCTGCTGGACCAGTACGTGCTGGCCGCGACCGGCAAGCGCCACCCGCGCGTCTGCTTCGTCCCCACGGCGGCGGGCGATGCGATCGGGTACATCGACCGCTTCGGCGAGGCGTTCCCGCCGGACGTGTGCGAGCCCACCTACCTGTCGCTCTTCAGCCGCAAGTTCGACGACCTGGCGGGGTTCCTCTGCGAGCAGGACCTGGTGTACGTGGGCGGCGGGAACACGGTGAACCTGCTGGCCGTGTGGCGCGCGCAGGGGATGGACCGCGCCGTGGCCGAGGCGCTGGCGGCGGGGACGATCTTCTGCGGGGTGAGCGCGGGCGCGCTGTGCTGGTTCGAGCGGGGGATCACCGACAGCTACAGCCCCGACCTGAAGCCGCTGACCAACGGCCTGGGCTTCCTTCCCGGCGCCTTCTCGCCGCACTACGACAGCGACCGGCGGCGCCCGGTGCTCTTCCCCGAGTTCGTGCGGCGCTTCGGCGCGCCGGCGCTGGCGGCGGAGGACGGCGTGGCCCTGCACTTCCGCGATGGCCAGCTGGTGCGCGCCGTCAGCTCGCGCCCCGAGGCGGTCGCGTTCCGGTTCACGCTGGCGGAGGGGGAGGTGACGACGGAGAGGATCACGCCGACGTACCTGGGGCGCGAGGCGGCGGCCGCGGCGGGGTGAGGCGGCCGTCGCGGACTGGGCTGCGCTGCGATGGGGATGGGGAGACTTGATCGCGAGGAGAGGCTTCGGCGCGGTGCCGCGGCATCGCGCCCTCTCCGGCCGGCTCAGGCCGTCCACCTCTCCCGTACCGGGAGAGGTAGCTGGATGGCATCGGCGCGGCTCCATATGTCCGTGCGAGGGAGGTCGGAAAGTGCGCGGATGCTGGAAAGCCACCCTCTCCCGGAACGGGAGAGGGTCGCGCCCTCCGGCGCGGGGTGAGGGCGGCGCGGAGCCCGAGGAGACGCACCTGTGTGAGAATGCGCGCCCAAACCCAATCCCGCCGTTCGATCGGTTTGCAGTTCAGGAAGACGCGGACAAAAGAGAAGCGGCCGCACCTCGCGAAGGAGATGCGACCGCTGAACTCTTCAATGCGGAAGCGCCGGACGGCTTCAGCCCGCCTTGCGGACCTTGCCGGCCGACAGGCAGCTCGTGCACACGCGAACACGCTTGTGCGTGCCGTTGTCGGTCACGATCCGCGCGGGCTGCAGGTTCGGACGCCACACACGCTTGGTCTTGTTGTTCGCGTGGCTGACGTTGTTCCCGCTGCGCGGCCCCTTTCCGCAGACCTCGCAGAAAGCCATCGGAATCTCCTCAGTCTCTCGTATTCGCCGGTTGTGTCACAAGCCATGAAACCTAAGGCAGACCGGGCCCACGGTCAACCCTTGGCGGCCTATCTCCTTTGATTGACACGCCTTCGGGGGCGGGCTACGTTTCCGCCCGTGCGACCCGCGACGCACACCGCCGCCCCGGCTGCGGTGGTTTTCGGCGTTCCGGACGAATCCGCTCCCACCGACCAACGGAATGAAGACCGCTCTCATCACCGGCATCACGGGCCAGGACGGCAGCTACCTGGCGGAGCTGCTGCTGGAGAAGGGGTACCGCGTGTTCGGCCTGGTGCGCCGCAGCAGCACGGTGACGTTCGAGCGCATCCAGCACATCCAGGACCGCATCGAGCTGGTGCCGGGCGACCTGACCGACCAGAACTCGCTGCTGTACGCGCTGCAGGAGTGCGGCGCCGACGAGGTGTACAACCTGGCGGCGCAGAGCTTCGTGCAGACCAGCTGGAACCAGCCCACCCTCACCGGCGACGTGACGGCGCTGGGCGTGACGCGCATGCTGGAGGCGATCCGGGTGCACAACCCGAAGATCCGCTTCTACCAGGCCTCGTCGTCCGAGATGTTCGGAAAGGTGCAGGCCGTGCCGCAGGTGGAGGACACGCCCTTCTACCCCCGCAGCCCCTACGGCGTGGCCAAGGTGTACGGCCACTGGATCACCGTGAACTACCGCGAGAGCTACGGGATGTACGCGGTGAGCGGGATCCTGTTCAACCACGAGAGCCCCCGCCGCGGGCTGGAGTTCGTGACGCGCAAGGTGACCGACGGCGCCGCGCGGATCAAGCTGGGGCTGAAGGACAAGCTGCACCTGGGGAACCTGGACGCGCAGCGCGACTGGGGCTACGCCGGCGACTACGTGCGCGCCATGTGGCTGATGCTGCAGCAGGACGAGCCGCGCGACTACGTGATCAGCACCGGCGAGACGCACAGCGTGCGCGAGCTGGTGGAGCTGGCCTTCGGGCACGTGGGGCTGGACTGGCGCGAGCACGTGGTGCAGGACGAGCGCTTCATGCGCCCGGCGGAAGTCGACCTCCTGGTCGGCGACGCGGCGAAGGCGCGCGAGGAGCTGGGGTGGGAGCCCGAGGTGGGCTTCGACGAGCTGGTGACGATGATGGTGGACGCGGACCTGGACCGGCTGCGGCCGCTGGTCCGCGGCGCGCAGGCGGCGGGCTGAGCGCCGTGCGCGCACTGGTCACCGGCGCGGCCGGCTTCGCGGGGTGCCACCTGGTGCGCTCGCTGCTGGCCGACGGGTGCGAGGTGTGGGGAACGCTGCAGGCGGGCCACGCGCCCCCGGCCGCGCTCCGCGATGCGCGCTGGCTGCCGATGGAGCTGGCGTCGGCCGACTCGATCGCCGCGGCGATGCGCGAGGCGCGGCCGGAGCGGGTCTTCCACCTGGCCGCGCAGGCCTCGGTGGCGGACTCGTTCGTCGATCCCGTCGCGACGTGGGAGGTGAACGCGACGGGGACGCTGCGGCTGGTCAGCGCGCTCCCCGAGGGCGCGCGCCTCCTCTTCATCTCCTCCGCCGAGGTGTACGGCGCGGTCCCCGAGGACGAGCAGCCGATCCCCGAGTCCCGTCCCCTTCGCCCGACCAACCCCTACGCGGCGAGCAAGGCGGCGGCGGAGATGGCGGTGGTGGAGGCGGCGGCGCGCGGCGTTCCCGCGGTGATCGCCCGCTCGTTCAGCCACACCGGGCCGGGGCAGGACGGCCGCTTCGCGCTGTCCGCCTTCGCCCGCCAGCTGGCGGAGATCCGCGCGGGGCGCGCCGAGCCGGTGCTGCGCGTGGGCAACCTGCAGGCGCGGCGCGACTACCTGGACGTGCGCGACGTGGTTCGCGCCTACCGCACGCTGATTGAGCGCGGCGAGCCGGGCCAGGCGTACAACGTGGGAACGGGCGAGGCGCACTCGATGGCCGAACTGGTGGAGATGCTGGTGGAGCTGAGCGGCACCGGCGCGCGGCTGGAGACCGATCCCGCGCGCTTCCGTCCGGTGGACGTCCCCCTCCTCTGCGGCGACGCGTCGGCGCTGCGCGGGCTCGGCTGGGCGCCGGAGATCCCGCTGCGGCGGACGCTGGCGGAGCTGCTGGAGCACGAGGAGCGCGCCCTGGCCGCGCACGCGGAGGCGGCGTGACCGGCACCGTGTACCTGGTGGGCGCGGGCCCGGGCGATCCGGGGCTGCTGACCGTCCGCGCCGCGGAGCTGCTCGCGCGCGCGGACGTGCTCGTCTACGACGCCCTCGCGTCGCCCGGGATCGTCGAGCTCGCCACGCGGGCGGAGCGGATCTTCGCCGGGAAGCGCGGCGGGCGGAAGAACGTCCTCTCGCAGGACGAGATCAGCGCGCTGCTGGTCGATCTCGCGCGGAAGCACGAGACGGTGGTGCGGCTGAAGGGCGGCGATCCGTTCGTCTTCGGGCGGGGCGGGGAAGAGGCGCTGGAGCTGGCGCGCGCCGGCATCCCCTTCGAGGTCGTCCCCGGCGTGACCGCGGGGGTCGCCGCGCCGGCGTACGCGGGGATCCCCGTCACCCACCGCGGGCTGTCGACCAGCGTGACGCTGGTGACCGGGCACGAGGACCCCACGAAGGCGGAGACGGAGGTCGACTGGGAGTTCCTGGCCCGGGGGACGGGGACGCTGGTCTTCTACATGAGCGTGGGGCGGATGGAGGAGAACTTCGGCCGCCTGATCGCCGCCGGACGCTCGCCCGACACGCCCGCCGCGGCGGTGGAGTGGGGAACGTATCCCCGCCAGCGCACGGTGATGGGAACGATGGCCACCCTTCCCGAGATCGCGCGCGCCGCGAACATCGGCGCGCCGTCGATCGTCCTGGTCGGCAACGTGGTCTCGCTGCGCGATGAGCTGGCCTGGTTCGACCGCCGGCCGCTCTCGGGTCGGTGCATCGTGGTCACCCGCGCCCGCGCGCAGGCCAGCGAATTCGCCGCCACGCTGGAGCGGCTGGGGGCGGAGGTGCTGCAGCTCCCCGTCATCCGCATCGTTCCCCCCGCGGACCCGGCGCCGCTGCGCGAGGCGGCAGCTCGTGCGGAGACGTTCGACTGGATCGTCTTCACCAGCGTGAACGGCGTCGAGCACTTCTTCCGGGAGCTCGCCGGGATGGGGCGCGACGCCCGGGCGCTGGGCGCCGCGCGCGTCTGCGCCATCGGCCCCGCGACGGCGGCCGAGGCGGCGAAGCACGGCATCCGCGCGGACCTGGTGCCGGACGAGTTCGTGGCCGAGGCGGCCGTGGAGGCGCTCGCGGCCGCGGGCGTGGACGGGAAGCGCATCCTCCTTCCCCGCGCGGAGATCGCCCGCGCCGTGCTCCCCGACGGGCTGCGCGCCCGTGGGGCGGAGGTGGTGGAGGTGGTGGCGTACCGCACCGTGCAGGACGGCGCCGGCGCGGACGAGGTGCGGCGGCGGCTGGACGCGGGCGAGGTGGACCTGGTGACCTTCACCGCCAGCTCCACCGTGCGCAACTTCGCGTCGCTGGTGGGTGCCGACGTGGGGAGGGCGAAGGTGGCGTCCATCGGCCCGGTCACCTCGCAAACGGTTCGGGAGATGGGGATGGCGGTGGAGGTGGAGGCGGCGGAGTACACCATCCCGGGGCTCGTCGAGGCGATCCGGGGCTTCTACGCGGAGAGCGCCGGATGAGGATGGGGAGACAGGGCGTGGCGGTGATCTGCGTGGCCGCCGCGTTTTCCGCGCGCGCCGCGGCGCAGGACACGACCGCCGTCGCCGTCGACACCGCCGTGGTGACGGACACCGTGATCGCGTCGGCCGATACCTCGCCGGCGGTGACGGACACGCGGATGCGCGGCGGCTCGTCGTTCCACGCATCTCCCCTCCTTCCCGAGGACCACTGGGCGGTGCGGGCCGCGTGGCGCGCCGAGGCGCTGGGCCTCACCCGCTTCCTCCCCGCGCAGCGCGCCGTGCCGCGCGCCGAGGTGGCCCGCGCGCTGGCCGAGGCCGCCGCGAACGCATCGTCTCCCTCGCTCCGCGCGCTGGCGACCGGATGGGAGGCGCGCTTCGTGGAGGAGTTCCCCGAGTACGGGCTCGCGAACCGCGCCTCCGGGCCGGTGACGCTGCTCGGCGGACAGGCGGCCGCGGGGGTGGACGACGCCTCCGGGCGCGTGGGCGCCGTGATCGGCTACCAGATCAACCGGCAGGACCCGCGTCCGCTCCCCGACGTCTCGGCCGCGCGCGTGTCGCTGCTCGGCGGCGTGGCGCTGCCGTGGGCCAGCGCCAGCGCCGAGGGTGCCTACCGCGGGGGCGAGGCGGTGCTGCGGCAGTGGGACGTGGCCGTGGGGGCCGGGCCCTTCCAGCTCTCCGTGGGGCGCGCGCCGGTCGGCTACGGCTACGGGCGCACGGGGGGAATCGTCTACTCCGACCCCGACGCGCTTCCGCGCATCGAGCTGCAGACCACGCGGCCCTTCCGCCTTCCGTCGCTCCTCCGCTACCTGGGCCCCGTCACCCTGCACACCTTCGCGGGGCCGGTGAACGACCCGGCGCGGCATCCCACCAACCCGGACCTGTGGGGGCTGCGCGCGGCCATGCAGCCGCATCCTCGCGTGACGCTGGCCATCAACCGCGGCTCCATGTTCGGCGGCGACGCGGAGCCGGTGACCGCCGGCCGCGTGCTGCGCATGCTGGTGGGCGTCGTGCACAGCCGCTTCGAGAACCAGATCCTCTCGCTCGAGGGGCGCTACCGCCTGCCCACCGAAACCGTCGTTCCCGCCACGCTGTACGTGGAGTGGGGCGCCGACGACGCGGCGGGGGCGCTGGACGAGGAGCCGGCGCGCATCATCGGCCTCTTCCTCCCGGCCCTCCCCGGCGTGCCGAACGCGGCGCTGGGGGCGGAGTACACCTACTTCAAGCACGCCTGCTGCGGCCACGGCGTGTGGTACACCAGCGCCACCTTCCGCGGCAACTGGGCGGTGCACGACCGGCCGCTGGGGCACCCGCTGGGCGGCGAGGGCGCCGAGTACGCGGCGTACGTCCAGGGCGACGCGCTGGACGCGCGGCTGCGGCTGGACGCGCGCGCCTTCCTGCGCGACCGCTCGGACTACAGCCTGCACATCCCCCGCTACAACGGGGGGAACCTGTACACGCCCACCCGCACCGGGCGCAGCGAGGGCGGCCGGCTGGACGCCGCCTTCCGCCTCTTCCCGCGCGCCGAGGCCCGCGCCCGGTGGCAGCTGGAGCACGGCGACTGGGGGACGGAGCACTCGCTGCAGGCCACCTTCGCCTGGCTGTTCTGAAGCCGGGTTGGCACCGGCCCGGGGGCCGGATACATTGGCGGGCCCGATCCGCCTCCGCCGCACCGCAACCTGATTCGTGATGGGTGATAAGACGTTTTGCTTCAGCGTGGACGTGGACTGGGTGCGCGGCTCCGAGGTCGCCCTTCCAGCGCTCTACGACCTCTGCGACGAGCTGGGGATCCGCGGCACCTTCTTCTCCGTGGGCGGCTTCGCGTCCGAGTACGGCGAGCTGCTGGCCGAGGCGGTGCGCCGCGGCCACGAGGTGGGCAGCCATGGCTGGGAGCACGGGCTGCGCAACTACGAGAACTACGGGAGCTCGCCGTACGCCGATCAGCTCCGCTGGCTGGAGCTGACCACCGGCGCGGTCGAGAAGGCCACCGGGGTGCGGCCGCACTCCTTCCGCGCGCCCAACCTGTGGGTGGGCGAGACCACGCTGCGGGTGCTGGAGACGCTGGGCTACACCCACGACTCGTCGGTGCCGGCGCGCCGCTACGACGCGGGGATGGGGCAGCTGGGGCACCAGACCCGGTACTTCCGCGCCCCGCGCGACCCCTACCATCCGTCGCGCGAGCACCTGGCCGTGCCGGGTGACAGCCCGGTGGTGGAGGTGCCGCCCTCCGCGTTCGTGGTGCCCATGAACATGAGCGGCCTGCGCGCGTTCGGCCTGCGCCCGCTGCGCTGGGCCAACCGCCGCATCCGGGCGCGCGCCGACACCCTGGTGTTCTACGTGCACCCCGCCGAGTTCGTGAGCGCGGAGGCGCAGGCGCTGAAGGCGGACATCCCCCGGCGCCACCGCCGCGGGATCGGGCCGCAGAACGTGGAGCTGCTGCGCCGCTACCTGTCCGACGTGCTGTCGCTGGGGTACACGCCGGTCCGGGTGGACCAGACGGCGCCCGGCGGCCGGACCTCCGCGGCGCCGGCCCGCGCCGCCCAGCCGCGCGCGGCGCGAGGACGCGCGGGATGACGGACGACGCGGGCGCGCGTCCGCTGCGGGTGGTGCTGGCCACCGCGCCGGACGATGCGCTGGGGGGCGTGTTCTGGCGGGCGTACCGCGATGCGGACGGACCACCGCTCGCGGCCGTGTTCGCCGTCGCTGGAAAGGTGCGGCCGCGCGGGCCGGTGTGGCAGCGCGCCGCCACGCCGCTCCTGCTCTGCGGCGTGGGCGGCTGCCTGCGGCTCGCGGCGGCCGCGGCCAGGCTCCCCCGCGGCCGCGACCGCGCGGCGGGGCTGCACCTGCGGCGCGAGCAGGCGTGGCCGGGCACGCCGGAGGTGCACGCGGTGGCCTCGCTCAACGCCTCGATCGAGCAGCTGCGCGCGCTCCGCCCCGACGTGCTGGTGTCGGTGGGCGCGCCCGAGATCTTCCGGGCGGCGGTGCTGGAGGTGCCGCGCGTGGCCGCGGTGAACGTCCACAACGGGCGGCTGCCGCTGTACCGGGGGAGCTTCGGCACCTTCTGGGAGATGATGGAGGGCGAGCCCGCGGGCTACGTCTCCATCCACGAGATGGTGCCGAAGGTCGACGCGGGCCGGCTGCTGGCGTCGTTCCCGGTGGCGATGGGCCCGTCCAGCGACTTCCTGGACGTGATGGTGGAGAAGAAGCGCCGCGGCGGCGCCCTCCTGGCCGAGCTGCTCCGCCAGGTGGAGCGCGAGGGAAGGCTTCCGGCGGGGATGCTGGGAGAGGGCACGCCGGCGGACCGCACGGGGCTCTTTCCCATGCCCGCCTTCACCGACGTCCGCGCCTTCGCCCGCCGGCGCCGCGCCCGCGCCTGATACCGGATCTGGCTATCATCTGTGCATTACAAACGCACAGAGAGACGTCATCCTGAGTCGAACACCGCGCTTCGCGCGGCCACGATGGATGAAAGGGAGGCGTCCTCCGGAGCCGGAGCCTGTCGCCGAGCCGAACAGCCTCGCGCAGTTTGCGAGGCTTCCCGTAGTTGTTGCTGCGACTTCAGTCGCCGGTGACCGGCTGCGCCCGGAACTTTCTATTCAGGCCGGCCCCAGCGTCGTTGTCCCTGCACGAGCGATTGCAGGCCGAAGGATCTATAGGCAGGGTTGCACGTGCGCTTCCGGATTGCACGATCGATCTCCGAATCCGGTATGAGAAATTCGGTTGACGATATCGGGCATGGAGGCTCCGCGCCCGGCCTTCCGCGCATTCGTGGCCCTGCGCCGATGCGATGGGAGGAGACGCGCGATGCACGGCGGATATCTCCCCGTCGTATCGAACGCGGCGCCGGGTGCGGAGTACACCGATCTTGGACGCGCGGCCACGGCGACGTTATGTGCTATGACCGCGGCTCGGCGCCAGCGCTCCGATCGGCGTGACCGCCGGGCGAACACGGCCGTGGACTGGTCCAAGGCTGACGCGGCGTGAGGCTCGCAGGGGCAACCCCGTGGTCCACCTCCGCATCGTGATACAAGCGAAGAGAGTCCCAACGATGCTGATGTCCAGTCACCCCGCGTACCGGCCGCGCCGGCTGCGCCGCACCGAGCCGCTGCGCGCGCTGGTGCGCGAGACCACGGTTCTCCCCGGCGACCTGATCCTCCCGCTCTTCGCCGTCCCCGGCAGCGGCGTGCGCCGCCCCGTGGGATCGATGCCGGGCGTGGAGCAGACCTCGCCCGACGAGCTGCTGAAGGACGCCGAGGAGGCGCTCCGGCTGGGGCTGGGCGGCGTGCTTCTCTTCGGGCTTCCGGCCGCCAAGGACCCGGAGGGGAGCGGGGCCTACGACGAGCAGGGGATCGTGCAGACCGCCGTCCGCCTGCTGAAGCGCGAGCTTCCCGAGCTTCTCGTGATCACCGACGTCTGCCTCTGCGAGTACACCAGCCACGGCCACTGCGGCATCATCGTCGACGGCGACGTGGACAACGACCGCACCGTTCCGCTGCTGGCGCGCACCGCCGTCTCCCACGCCCAGGCGGGGGCGGACGTCGTCGCGCCGTCGGACATGATGGACGGGCGGGTGGGGGCGATCCGCGCGGCGCTGGACCACGCGGGGCTGGAGCAGACCGCCATCCTCTCCTACGCCGCCAAGTACGCCAGCGCCTTCTACGGCCCCTTCCGCGACGCCGCGGGAAGCGCCCCCGAGTTCGGCGACCGGCGCACCGCGCAGATGGACCCCGGCAACGTGGCCGAGGCGCTGCGCGAGGTGCGGCTCGACATCGCCGAGGGCGCCGACATGGTGATGGTGAAGCCCGCGCTGGCGTACCTGGACGTGGTGCGGCGGGTGAAGGACGAGACAGGCTTTCCCGTCTGCGCCTACCACGTCTCCGGCGAGTACGCCATGATCGAGGCCGCCGCGGAGCGGGGGTGGATCGACGGCCCGCGCGCGCACGAGGAGGCGCTCACCTCCATCCGCCGCGCCGGCGCCGACCTGGTCATCAGCTACTACGCGCGCCGCTTCGCCCGTGCCCGCCGCGGCTGACACCGCCGGGCGCTCCGCCGTCTCCGCCGCGCTGGCGGTCCGCCGCTGGGCGTGGGCGGTCTTCTTCGGGGAAGAGGCGGGCGAGGCGCCGGGGGATCGGGCGGGATGGGAGCTCTTCCTCCGCGTCGAACGCTGCGCCCTCCCCCTCCACGCCCGGCTGGGAGATTCGGGGGCGACGCGCCTCCCCCCCGAGATCGCCACGCTCCTTCGCCAGCGCGCCGGGATCGAGACGCAGCGCGTGCTCTCCGCCCGCGCCGGGCTGGCCCTCATCTCCCGCGCGGCGGCGTCGCTCGGCGGGGCCGCCGTGGTGGTGCTGAAGGGCGGCGTGGTCCTCACCCCCGGCGCCGAGCCGCTGGACCTGGCCGACGTGGACGTGCTGCTGGAGCCGGGCGCCGCCGGGCGCCTGGGCGAGGCGCTGGACGCGTCGGGATACCAGCCGTACAGCCACGCGGACGAGTGGCACGCGCGGCCCCGGATCGCCCCGGGCGCGGTGCCGGTGGAGATCCACACCGGGCTCCCACCGGACCAGGCGGAGCCCGGGGTGCTGGAGCGCGCCGTCGCCCTTCCCGGCTGGCCGGCGCTCCGCCGCCCCGCGCCGCTGGACCACGCCTGGCACCTGCTGGTGCACTCCGCGCTGCACCACCCGCTGCGCCGCGGCGGCCTGCGCGACCTGCTGCTCCTGGCCGCCGCGCTGCGCGAGTGCACGGCGGACGAGGTGGAGGAGATCGGCGCGCGGGCCGGCGCCCACCGCTTCGCCCTGCCGCTGGGCGAGGTGCTGGAGGCGGGGCGAGCGCTGGCCGCCGGCACGCCGGGCACCGATTGTTTCGGGCGAATTGCTGCGGCGGCATACGGGCTGCAGTTCTGGACGGTGCGTTTGCGGCTTCCACCCTGGGTGCGCGCCGAGCTGGCGCTGACCGTGGTTCCGCTGGTGGGGGCCCCCGCCGACCGGAGCGAGTTCCGGGCGCTCCTCGCGCGCAACGCACACGGCTCGCACCTGCCGCCGCTGGCCTGGGCCGAGCGGCGCGTGCCGCGGCTGGGTGCCGCGCTGCGCACCGCCGTGCGCGGCGCACGCTACGCCTTCTGGACCGCCGCGGCGCTCCCGCTGGCCGCCGGCGCCGGGCGCGCCGCCGCCCGGGTGCCGTCCGGAGCGCGGCTTTCACAATCCCGCACCCCATGTTAGCTTTGCACGCCGACGGGGGCCGACCTTTGCCACCGAAGTGCCGCAAGGTGCCGTGGCACCGCCGCTTACGCGCGGCGGGCACGCGAACTCGAACCAGAGTACGATGAGCGTTTCGCACGAAGACCTGCTGGACGGGATCCGGCAGCGCCAGGCCGTCGTGGGCGTGATCGGCCTGGGCTATGTGGGGCTGCCGCTGGCCGTGGAGATCGCCCGCAGCGGCTACCGCTGCATCGGCTTCGACATCACCCAGCCGGTGGTCGACGGCGTGAACGCCGGGTACAGCCACATCGCCGACGTGAGCGCCGACGTGGTGGGCGCGTTCGTGGGCGAGGGGCTGCTCCAGGCCACCTCCGACCTCACCCGCCTGGCCGAGTGCGACGCGGTGTCGATCTGCGTGCCCACGCCGCTGAACAAGATCAAGGACCCCGACCTTTCCTATGTGATCGCGGCCACCCACGCGGTGCTGCACGCGCTGCGCCCCGGGCAGCTGCTGATCCTGGAGAGCACCACCTTCCCCGGCACCACCCGCGAGGTGGTTCTCCCCATCCTGGAGGAGAGCGGGCTGAAGGTGGGCGAGGACTTCTTCCTCTGCTTCAGCCCCGAGCGGGTGGACCCGGGGAACGCGGTGTGGCACACGCGCAACACCCCCAAGGTCATCGGCGGCATCACCCCCGCCTGCCTGCAGGCCGGGATGGCGCTGTACTCGGGGATCTTCGAGGCCATGGTGCCGGTGGAGAGCGCCGAGGCGGCCGAGCTCACCAAGGTGTACGAGAACACCTTCCGCATGATCAACATCGCGCTGGCCAACGAGCTGGCGCAGGCGTGCGAGAAGCTGGGCGTGGACGTGTGGGAGGTGATCGAGGCCGCGGCCACCAAGCCGTTCGGCTTCATGAAGTTCACCCCCGGCCCCGGCCTGGGCGGGCACTGCATCCCGCTGGACCCGCACTACCTGTCGTGGAAGATGCGCAGCCTGGCCTTCCGCACCCGCATGATCGACCTGGCCAGCGAGATCAACGCCGAGATGCCGGCCTTCGTGGTGCACAAGGCCGCCACGGCGCTGAACGAGGAGCGCAAGGCGGTGAACGGGAGCCGGGTGCTGGTGCTGGGCGTGGCCTACAAGAAGGACATCGACGACCTGCGCGAGAGCCCGGCGCTGGAGATCATCCGGATGCTGCAGGAGCGCGGCGCGCAGGTGGAATACCACGACCCCTTCTGCCCCGTCATCCGCGACGACGGCGACACGGCGCTGCGCGGGCTGCCGCTGCACTCGGTGCCGCTCACCGACCAGGCGCTGGCCTCGGCCGACCTGGTGGTGGTGGTCACCGACCACAGCAGCGTGGACTACAACCGCGTGAGCGCGCTGGCCAAGCTGGTGGTGGACACGCGCGGCGTGCTGCGCCGGAGCGGCTCGGGCGCGGGGGCGCGCGTGGTGGGGCTCACCCGGCCGGGCACGGTCGAGGCGGCGTCCCGTCTGCAGCCCGCCCCGGTATGACGCGCCTCCAGGAGGTCCGCCGGGAAGTGCGCGGGGCGCCGCGCACCTGGCTGGTCACCGGCGCGGCCGGGTTCATCGGGTCGGCGCTGGTCGAGGAGCTGCTGTCGCTGGGCCAGCGCGTGGTGGGGCTCGACAACTTCAGCACCGGCAGCCGCGGCAACCTGCTCGAGGCCGCCGCCGCGGCGTCGGGGTCCGGCTCGGGGAGCTTCCACTTCGTGGAGGGCGACCTGTGCCGCGCCGCCGACCTGGACGAGGCGTGCCGCGGCGTGGACGTGGTGCTGCACCAGGCCGCGCTCGGCTCGGTTCCCCGCTCGATCGACGACCCCGAGGCCACCCACCGCAACAACGTGGACGGCTTCGTGAACCTCCTCCAGGCGCTGCGCCGCCACGGCGTGCGCCGCCTGGTGTACGCCAGCTCCAGCTCGGTGTACGGCGACCACCCGGCGCTTCCCAAGGTCGAGGAGGTCACCGGGGCGCCGCTTTCGCCGTACGCCGCCAGCAAGGTGGCGGGCGAGCTGTACGCGGGGGTGTTCGCGCGGGTGTACGGGATCGAGGCCGTGGGGCTGCGCTACTTCAACGTGTTCGGGCGGCGGCAGTCGCCCGAGGGGCCGTACGCGGCCGTCATCCCTCGCTGGGTCCGCGCCCTGCTGAAGGGCGAGCCCTGCGTGGTGTACGGCGACGGAGAGACCAGCCGCGACTTCTGCTACGTGGACAACGTGGTGCAGGCCAACCTCCTGGCCGCGGCCGCGCCGGCCGAGGCGGTGACGCGGCAGGTGTTCAACGTGGCCGGCGGCGAGTGCACCACCCTGGCCGCGCTCTTCGCCGCGCTGCGAGACGGGCTGGCCCCGCGCTCGCCCGCGGCGGCCGCGGCGCGGCTGCAGCACGCCGACTTCCGCCCCGGCGACGTGCGCCACTCGCTGGCCTCGATCGACAAGGCGCGGCGCGTGCTGGGGTACGCCCCCACGCACACCGTGGCCGAGGGGCTGCGCGCCGCCCTGGACTGGTACGTGGCCGACCTCTCGGCCCCGCGCGACGGCGCGCCCCCACCCGTCGCGGCGCACGCGCCGCGCGCCGTGGAGACCCATGGCTGACAAGCTCGCAACGGCAACCAGGGCGAACGGGGAGGGTGGCGGCGGCGGGGAGGTGGCGGAACCGGCAGGGAACCCACGCGGCGGCGCGCCCGGCCCCATCGGCCCGCGCCGCCGCCCGCGTGTGCTGTTCCTGATGCTGCGCAGCGACCCCAAGCTGTACGGCGGCACCCGCAGCCTGCTGCTGTTCCTGGAGCGGCAGCGCTCGCTCGACGCGCACGTGGTGGTGGCCGCCGCGAGCCCCGACGACCCCGCGCTGGCCGAGCTGGAGGAAGCCGGCGTGTCGCACGAGTTCTTCGACGCCAGCGCCATGCTGGCCGCGCGCCGCCGCCGGGGGAAGGTTGCGCGACTGCGCCGCGTGGCGCTGGCGGCGTGGTACAACCTGCGCCTGCTGCGGGTGATCCGCCGCGTGCGGCCCGAGGTGGTGCACGCCGACTTCGAGGGGATGGTGCTGGTGGCGCCCGCCGCCAAGCTCTCGGGGCGCACCCTGGTGCACCACGTGCGCGGGCTGCAGCCGGGGAACCGCATCGGGTTCGCGGTGCAGGCCGCGATGGCGGTGTCGGACCTGACCGTGGCGGTGAGCGAGCCGCTCCGCGACTTCTGCGTGGAGTCGATGTCGCCGCGGCTGCGGGCGCGGGTGGCGCCGCGCGTGGTGGGCATCTACAACGGCATTCGCCTGGACCACATCCGGGAGCACCGCCGCACCCTCTCGCGCGACGACGCGCGCGCCGAGCTGGGCATCCCCCCGGGGCAGGTGGCCGTGGGGCTCGTGGGCGGCATCTTCGCCATGAAGGGGCAGCGCGAGTTCCTCGAGCAGGTGGCGCCGCGGGTGGCCCAGGCCGACCCGCGCGTGCACTTCTACCTGGTGGGCGGGGCCAAGGACCCGGCCTACGCCGAGGCCTGCCACGCCGCCGCCGCGCAGCCGGCGCTCAGCGGGCGCGTGCGGTTCGTGGGGTGGGAAGACCGGGTGTGGCGCTGGTACCGCGCGCTCGACCTGGTGGCCTTTCCCTCCATCGTGGAAGGGTTCGGCCGGGTGGTGGCCGAGTCGCAGGGGTACGGGCTGCCGGTGGTGGCCTCGGACGTGGTGGGGATCCGCGGCACCCTGCGGCACGAGGTGGGCGGCTTCTTCGCCCGCAGCGCCGACGAGTTCGCCGGCTACCTGCTGCGCCTGGCGGGCGACCCCGCGCTGCGCGCCCGCATGGCCGCCGCCGGCGAGGAATACGTGCGCCGCTTCGACGTCGACGTGGTGACCCGCGACCTCGAGGCGGTGTACGCCAGGCTGGCGGGGTAGGGGCAGATGGCGATGGCGAAGGTGCGCGAGCGGCTCCTGCGCACGATGCAGAGCCGGAGCCTGCAGGGGGTGGCGCGCAACGCCGGCTGGCTGATGGCCGAGCGCGTGGCCACGCTGCTGCTGAACGTGGGCGTCTCGGTGTGGATGGCCCGCTACCTGGGCCCCGAGGCGTTCGGGGGGCTGAACTACGCCATCGCGCTGGTGGGGCTCTTCGCCTTCATCCCCTACCTGGGGCTCGACGGACTGGTCACCCGGCGGCTGGTGGAAGAGCCCGAGAACCGCGACGAGCTGCTGGGCACCACCGTGGCGCTGCGGCTGGCCGCCGGCACCGCGGCCGCCGTGCTGATCGGCGCGGTGTCGCTGCTGCGCCCGGGCGCCGGCGACACGGGGTGGCTGGTGGCGGTGGTGGCGGCGGGGATGGTGTTCGACGCCTTCAACTCGGTGGACTTCTGGTTCCAGTCGCGGGTGGAGTCGCGCTACGCGGTGCAGGCGCGCACCGCCGCGGTGGCGATCGGGGCGGCGCTGCGCGTGGCCATGATCCTGTCGCGCGCGCCGCTGGTGGCGTTCGCCGCCGCCGCCACGCTGCAGCAGGCGGTGCAGGCGGCGGGGCTGCTGTACGTGTACCGCAGGCAGGGGTACTCGCTGCGCCGCTGGCGGGTGGTGGTGCACCGCGCGCGGGCGCTGGTGGGGCAGTCGTGGCCGCTCATCCTGTCGTCGGCCGGCAGCCTCATCTACCTGAAGATCGACCAGGTGATGCTGGGCGAGATGGTGGGCGCCCGCGAGGTGGGCACCTACGCGGTGGCGGCGCGGCTCTCGGAGCTCTGGTACTTC
This sequence comes from Longimicrobium sp., assembly GCF_035474595.1. Lineage (NCBI taxonomy): Bacteria > Pseudomonadati > Gemmatimonadota > Longimicrobiia > Longimicrobiales > Longimicrobiaceae > Longimicrobium > Longimicrobium sp. The sequence goes on along the minus strand of NZ_DATIND010000137.1, from coordinate 42,832 downwards.
ATTCCCACCACCATCGGCACCTCGCTCCTGCCCATGATGGTGGAGAGCAAGCGGATGGGCGAGGAGGCGTACCAGCGGCGGCTGCAGCAGATGTACGTGGTGATGGCGTGGGCGGGGATCGTGCTGGCCGCGGGTGTGTCGCTGACCGCCGGGCCCATGATGGACCTGATGTACGGCCCCCAGTACCACGGCGCCGGCCGCATCCTGCAGATCCACATCTGGACCTGCCCCGGGATCTTCATGGGGGCCATCCTCTCCCGCTGGCTGGTGGTGGAGGACCTGCTGACCTTTTCGCTGACCCGCAACCTGGTGGGCGCCGTGGTGAACGTGGCGCTGAACCTGGTGCTGATCCCCCGCTACGGGGCGGCCGGCGCGGCCGTGGCCACGCTGGCCTCGTACACCGCCGCCACCTACCTGGCGTGCTTCACCGACCGCCGCACCTGGAGGGCCGGGCTGATGATGACCCGGGCGCTGTTCGCGCCTTTCCGCCTGCGCGCGAGGGCCGCGTGAGGGCGGGGCTGCGCCGCCTGGTGCCGGCCGCGCTCCGTCCGGCGCTGCGCCGCGCGCGCCGCGGCGTGCGCATGGCCGTGCTGCGCCTGGCCTCGCGCTGGCGCTGGAGCGCGTCGCTGTACTACTGCTTCGCCTCGGGCGCCTTCGGGCGCGAGCACCGGGCGGTGCTGTACGGCCGCCTGCGCTACGAGGAGGACGCCGTGTCGCCGCGGGGGGGGAAGTATCTCCTGCGCCGCAACGTGCACCGGCTGGAGAAGGGGCTGATCATGCGCCCCCGCCGCGACGTCTTCGCGGCCGACTACATCGAGGAAACGGTGGAGGCGTTCTCGGCGCGGGTGCAGGGCGGCGAGGCCCCCGGCCCCGAGGTGGGGTGGGCGGGCGAGGTGCTGTCGTCGTACTTCCAGGCGGTGGCCGCGCCCGGCGCCGACCCGCGGGTGGACCGCGCGCGCTCGGGGTTCGGCCGGACGGCGGTGCCCGGGGTGGAGTGCGGGCGGCCGCTGGCGCCCTACCGGCGCGACCTGTCGGGGCCGCCCCCGGTGGCGTACGACGACCTGCTGGAGCTGGCCCACCGGCGCCGCTCGGTGCGCTGGTTCCTGCAGCGCCCCGTTCCCCGCGACCTCATCGACCGCGCGGTGGCGGTGGCCGCGCTCTCGCCCAGCGCCTGCAACCGCCAGCCCTTCGAGTTCCGCGTGTTCACCGACCCCGCGCGGGTGCGCAGCGTGGCCGGGGTGCCCATGGGCACGCGCGGCTTCGAGCACAACTTTCCCGCGGTGGTGGTGGTGCTGGGGCGGCAGCGCGCCTACTTCGACGAGCGCGACCGCCACGTCATCTACATCGACGCGGCGCTGGCCACCATGGCCTTCGTGTTCGCGCTGGAAACGCAGGGGCTCAGCTCCTGCTGCATCAACTGGCCCGACCTGGAGGAGCAGGAGCGGCAGATGGCCGCGCTCCTCTCGCTGGAGCCCGATGAGCGGCCGGTGATGCTGGTGGCGGTGGGATACCCGGACCCCGACGCGCTGGTGCCGGCCTCGGGGAAGAAGCCGCTGGACGAGCTGCGGAGGTACGACACGCCATGATGGTCTGGGTGCGCGGCGTGGGGTTCCGCAACAAGGGCGCCGAGCTGATGCTGCACGCCGTGGTGCAGGAGGTGGCGCGCTGGGGCGGCGCGCGCCTGGCCATGGCGGCCAACGCCGGGAGCTACGCCGAGCGCGCGCCGCTGGGGCTGTACCAGATGGTGTCGCGGCGCGGGGGCGGCCGGTTGGCCGCCGTGGGCGCGCTGGTGCCGCGGCGGCTGCGCGCCCCGCTGGGGATCGTGACCGACGCCGAGGTGGGCGCCGTGCTGGACTCGTCGGGCTTCGCCTACACCGACCAGTGGGGCGCGGCTGGCGCGCGGAACCTGGCCCGGCTGGCGCGCGGCTGGCGGCGGGCGGGGGTCCCCGCGGTGCTCCTCCCGCAGGCGCTGGGGCCGTTCCGCGACCCTGCCACGCGCGCGGCGTTCTCGCGCGCGCTGGCCGACCTGCCGCTGGTGTTCGCGCGCGACCGCAGCTCGTACGAGCACGTGGCCGGGCTGGGCGTGGCCGGCGCGCGGGTGGAGCTGGCGCCCGACTTCACCGTGGCGGTTCCCGGTCGCCTTCCCGACGGGTTCCGCCCGCACCCGCGCCAGGTGGCGGTGGTGCCCAACCTGCGCATGACCGACAAGGCGGGGCCCGACGCCGCGCGCGCCTACGCCTCGCTGCTGACCGGCGTGGTGCGCCACCTGCTCCGGCGCGACATGCGGCCGCTGCTGCTGGTGCACGACACGGGGAACGACCACGAGCTGGCGATTGCCGTGCGCGACGCCGCGGGGGGGCGGGTGCCGGTGGTGGCCGAGCCCGACGCGCGCGCGCTGAAGGGGATCCTGGGCGCCTCGCACGCGGTGGTGGCGTCGCGCTACCACGCGCTGGTGGGGGCCATGACCCAGGGTGTGCCCTCGCTGGCCACCGGGTGGAGCCACAAGTACCGCGAGCTGTTCGAGGACTTCGGCTGCCCCGAGTGCCTGTGCGACGCCGCCGCGCCCGTGGAGGCCACGCTGGAGCGGCTCGACGCGCTGCTGGACGGGCCCGGGCGCGAGCGCGTGGCCGCCGGGCTGGCGGCGGGGCGCGCCGACTACGTGCGGCGCACCACGCAGATGTGGGCCCTGGTGCGGCAGGCCGTCGGGGCAGCGCCCGCCCCCGCGCCGCGCCCCGAGTTCGAGCCCGATCCCGTGCCCGCGGCCGCCGGTGGCTGAGCTGCGCACGGTTCCCGGCGCCTTGCTGGGCGGCGCCCCCGCCGGGCGGTGGATGCCGTCGGGCGGCGGCGTGCCGGACGAGGTGGCGCGCGAGCTGAACCCGTTCGTGCCCATTCGCCCGGCGTACCGGCTGGCCTTGCTGACCGCCGGGGCGGCGTACGTGGCGCTGGCCGGCTCCATCGCCCTGTTCACCGGCGCGCCGGGGGCCGAGTGGATCATCCCCGGGCTGGCCTTCCTGGTGGCGTGCCGGCTCATGGTGCTGTACCTGCCGCTGCGCGCCACCGGGTGGTTCCACCCGCTGGTGCTGGGCGCCCTCCTCAGCGCGCGGCCGCTGCTGCAGGAGTTCCCCTCGTACGCCTGGGGGCTCAGCCGCCACGCGGCGCTCCCGCAAGTGGCCGGCGAGGAGCTGGGGCGTCTGCTGGGATGGAAGCTGGCGCTGTCGGGGCTGGGGGTGCTGTCTCTGTACGCCGGGTTCTTCTTCGGCCCCAGGCTTCCGCTGCCCCGGGTGAGGTTTCCCGCGCGCGCCTCGGTGGCGCCGCGGGCGCTGGCGGCCGTGGGCGTGGCGGCCGGCGCCTTCTGGCTGTACGTGTCGCAGCGCGGCGGGATCGCGGGGCACCTGCTGTCGTGGAGCGGCGGCCGCGCCGAGGCGCTGTCGGGAAGCTTCTACTGGGTGGTGCTGGTGAGCACCGGCGGGCTGGCCTGCCTGCTCTGGTTCGCCAACGACCGCGCCGCCCTGCGCCGGCCGCTGTTCCTGGCCGCGGCGGCGGTGTCGCTGGCCATCGACTTCCTGGCCGCCGGCAGCCGCGGCGCGGTGCTGGGGGTGCTGATCGCCGGCTTCCTGCTGTGGGCGCTGCGCGAGCGCCGGATCTCGTGGGTCCGCTTCGGCGGGCTGTGCATGGCCGCCGTGGTCACGGTGGGGCTCCTGGGCGAGTTCCGCCGGGGGCTCTGGAGGGGCCACCTCGACTACACCGTGCTCACCGAGTTCTCGCTGAGCGAGGTGGTGCACGAGAGCGCGCTTCCCGAGCTGGTGTCGCGGCGCACGGTGGAGGAGGGAACGCTCCCCATCCTGGCGCGCGTTCCCACCGAGGTCGACCACATCTACGGCTCCAGCTACCTGGCGGTGCTCACCCTTCCGGTGCCGCGCGGGATGTGGCCCGCCAAGCCGGGAATGGTGGGCGGGCGGATCGGGCGCACCTTCTTCGGGGTACGCAGCGGCGTGCCCGCCACGGCCGTGGGCGAGGCCTACTGGAACTTCCACATCCCCGGTATCATCCTGGTCTTCGCGCTCTTCGGCGTGTTCCTGAAGTGGATGGCCTCGCTGCTGGCCGCGCACGGCCGCAGCCCCACCCTCATGCTCTTCTACGTGCTGGTGATGTGGCTGGCCCCCGAGCCCACCAGCGACGCCGTGGTGCAGGTGGTGTTCATGGCGGTTCCCTTCGTGGTGCTGGCGGCGGCCTTCGGGCTGCTGCGGACGGGCCGCGCCCACCCGCTCTCCCCCGCGGAGGCGCCATGAGCACGCTCGCCTCGCAGCCGCGGGTTCCGTTCCCGGCGTCGCGCCGCGGACGCTGGGAGATGCCGTCGCAGCCCGACGGCTCGCCCTTCGTGCGCATGAAGCCCAGCCACCGCGTGATGGTGCTGGGCTTCTTCCTGGTCTACGCGCTTTCCGCCGGGGTGCTGGCCCTGCTCACCGCGGCCCCGGCCGCCGAGCTGGTCATCCCCTCGCTCTTCCTGTTCATCGGCGTGCGCATGCTGCCGCTGATCGTGTATCGCTCGGACTACGGGTGGTTCCACCCGCTCGTGCTGGCGGCCATGCTCAGCGTGGTGCACCTGGCCAAGGAGTTTCCCGCGTACGCGTTCGGGCTGCAGTACCACGTGGCGCTCATGCAGTACACCCCCGACCAGCTGGGCGAGCTGGTGTCGTGGAAGCTGGTGCTCATGGCCCTGGGGCTGCTGGCCTACTACGTGGGCTTCCGCTTCGCGCCCCGCTTCCCCATCCCCAGCCTGGAGTTCCGCCCGGCCTCCAACCTGCGGCTGAAGGTGCCGGCGGTGGTGCTCTTCTCCACCCTCGTGTTCATGATCTACCTGCAGGGCAAGGGCGGCCTGGCGGCGCACGTCCTTTCCTGGGGGCGGGGGCGCGGCGTCAGCCTGGCGGGCGACTTCTACTGGTTCCAGCTCACCAGCCTGGCCACCAGCGCCTGCCTGATCTGGTTCGCGGTCGACCGCCGCGCGGCGTGGTCGCCGCTCTTCTGGATGTGCTTCGTGGCGGCGCTGTGCACGCAGTTCCTGGGCTCGGGAAGCCGCGGCGGGATCATCTACACCCTGGTCATCATCGTGCTGGTGTGGATGCTGCGCGAGCGCAAGCTGGCCCCCACCCGCATGGCGATGGTGGGGGTGATGGGAATGATCCTGCTGGCGGTGCTGGGGAACCTGCGCAACAGCACCTGGCAGGGGTCCGTAGACTGGAGCACCCTCACCGACTTCTCGGTGAAGCACGCCGTGGGCACCCGCGCCACCGGCGAGATCGTGAGCCGCCGCACGGTGGCCGACGGCGCGCTTCCCATCCTGGCCTACGTGCCCGGCCGGGTGCCGCACCTGTACGGCGCCAGCTACCTGGCGGCGCTGGCCGCGCCGGTGCCGCGCAAGTTCTGGCCGGGGAAGCCGGGCCTGGTGGGCGGGCAGGTGGGGCGCACCTTCTTCGGGGTGCGCGCGGGGGTGCCGGCCACGGCCGTGGGCGAGGCCTACTGGAACTTCAACATCCCCGGGGTGCTCTTCGCCTTCGCGGCGTTCGGGGTGTTCCACTGGTGGCTCTCGCGCGTGTTCCTGGCGTACGGGCGCGAGCCGCTGATGATGCTGATGTACATCATGGTGATCTGGAACGCGATCGAGCCGTCGAGCGACGCGGTGGTCGGCGGCCTGATGTCGCTGATGCCGCTGGTGGTCCTTGGCGTGGCGTTCGGCATCCTGCGCCTGAAACGGTACTGAACCGGTGACGATGACCCACCCTTCCGCCCCGGCGGCCTCCGAGCAGTTCCTGAAGTACGACGAGCAGGGCGCCTACCACTGGCGCCTGACCTACGAGGGCGGCTGGCGCCGCTCCAGCCCCGGCGCGCACGCCCGCTACGACGTGGCGCTCGGCCGGGTGGCGGCGCGCGTGGACCTGGCCGGCGCCCGCGGGCTGGACGTGGGGTGCGGCGACGGGGTGATGCTGTACAAGATCTCCCTGCACGGCGGCCGCGCCGTGGGCATCGACATGGAGCAGACGGCGCTGCGGCTGGCGAGCGGGAAGCTGCGCGAGCACGGGGCCGCGGGCGTCGAGGTGGCGCGCGCCTCGGCGTACGCGCTTCCCTTCGCCGACGGGGCGCTGGACTACGTGACCATGGTGGAGGTGCTGGAGCACCTGGACCGCCCCGACGCGCTGCTCGCGGAAGTCCGCCGCGTGCTGCGGCCCGGCGGCGTGCTGGCGCTCACCACGCCGCACCGCCTTCCCACGGGCGAGCCGCAGGACCCCTACCATTGCCAGGAGTACTCGGGCCCCGAGCTGCGCGAGCTGATGGAGCGCTATTTCTCCTCCGTCGTCGTCGAGGGGCAGTATCCCCGCCGCTTCAGCCGCGCCTACCGCGACGGCGTGGGGGTGCGGCCGCTGGACCTGGCGCTGCGCTCCGGGGTGAAGGTGGTGTCCACCCTCGGCTACAACCCGTTCCTCCGCTGGACCACGGAGCGCCCCTCCTTCGCCTGGGAGGGACTCGTCGCGGTGGGGACGCGCGGGAAGTAGCGCCCGCTTCCGCAATCCCCGATTGCACTCCTGGCCTGCGGGGGAGCGCGATCGGGGGATGGATCGCGCTTTCCTGATCGCCGCTTTCCGCGATCTCCATACACGCTGTTCCTTTCCTTCCAGCCCTGCTGCCGGATGATCGGCGGCGGGGCCGTTCGGTTTGGGGGGATTCGACATCTCCCGGCCAGGAGAGACGTGACTCTCGCGGAGGACGCGGAGACGCGGAAAAACACGGCAGTTCTCCGCGCCTCCGCGTGAGATCCGACGATCGTCCCGACGCACCGCCACGCGGGCACGCGCGACGAGGGAGATGCGGGCGATCCACAGGGAGATTCGCGTACTCCGGGAAGGATGGAGGGTGCGTGGGAATCCATGCGCGCCGCCGCCGTTGCCGTTCACGCGTGGAGCAACATATGTTTTGCCGGGCGATGTGCTACCGTGGAGTGTGGCAGGCATAAAGCATGCGTTTGTAGCCGCTGCACGGCTTTCCCGCCGCGCCGCCCCGTCCCCTCTTCCCCTGCAGGTGCAGACCGATGGTGATCCTTGGCATTTCGCCCCCGGCGCACGAGTCGGCCGCGGGGCTTGTAGTGGACGGGACGGTGGTCGCCGCGGCGGCCGAAGAGCGGTTCACGCGCGTGAAGAACCAGGGCGGGATGCCGCGCCAGGCCATCCAGGCGGTGCTGGACCTCGCGGGGATCGGCCCGCGCGACGTGGACGCGGTGGCGCTGCCCTGGCTGGCGCCCCGGCGCGAGCTGATGCTGAACGCGCGCAACTGGGCGCGCAACCTGCCCTTCGCGGCCACGTCGGGGGCGCCGCTGCGCGAGCGCGGCGCGCACCTGGCCAACTACACGCGCAACATCGTGCGCGACCCCAACTGGGCGTCGGGGCGCCGCTTGGAGCGCGAGATCACCCAGCCGCTGGTGGAGATGGGGCTGGCGGGGCGCATCCATTACGTGGACCACCAGGCCGCGCACGTGGCCAGCGCCTACTTCTCCTCGGGGTTCGACCGCGCGCTGGGCGTGTCGCTGGACGGCTACGGGAGCGGCGCGGCGGGGTCGTTCTACCTGTGCGAGGGCGGGCGGATGCGGCTGCTGCAGAGCATCCCCTATCCCCACTCGCTGGGCACCTTCTACCGCCGCGTGACGCAGGCGCTGGGCTTCAAGCCCAACCGCCACGAGGGGAAGATCGTGGGGCTGGCCGCCTTCGGCGACCCCGAGGTGCTGGGCCCGCGCGTGCGCGAGGGCTTCGACGTGTCGCGCGACGATTACTACCGGCTGAAGACGCCGCAGGACCCGTACGGCGCGCGCCGGCTGGCCGGGCAGTACTCGCGCGAGGACATGGCCGCGGCGTACCAGACGGTGCTGGAAGAGGTGGTGCAGCGCTACGTGGCGTTGTACCTTGCCCGCCACGGGCTCACGCACGTGGTGGGCGCCGGGGGCGTCTTCGCCAACGTGAAGATGAACCAGCGGGTGATGGAGATCCCCGGCGTCGAGAAGATCTTCGTCTACCCCGCCATGAGCGATGGCGGCGTGGGCACCGGCGCCGCGCTCTGGCTGGCCGCCCGCAGCGACGGGCTGATGCCCCGCGCGCTGGACCACGTGTACCTGGGGCCGGGGTTCACCGAGCGCGAGATCGAGGCGGCGGTGCGCGAGAGCGGCCTCCCCTTCGAGCGCGCCGCCGACCCCGACGCCGAGGTGGCGCGGCTGGTGGCCGAGGGGAAGGTGGTGGCGCGCTTCGACGGGCGGATGGAGTACGGCCCGCGCGCGCTGGGTAATCGCTCGATCCTGTACTCGGCCACCGACCCCACCGTGAACGACTGGCTGAACCGGCGGCTGAATCGCACCGAGTTCATGCCCTTCGCGCCCATGGCGCTGGCGCACCGCGCCGGCGACCTGTTCCACGGGGTGGAGCGCGCGCGGCACGCGGCCGAGTTCATGACCGTGACCTTCGACTGCACCGACCGCATGAAGGCCATCGCGCCGGCGGCGGTGCACGTGGACGGCACGGCGCGGCCGCAGCTGGTCACGGAGCGCTCCAACCCGGGTGTGTTCCGCATGCTGGCCGAGTACGAGCGGCTGACGGGAAGCCCCACGGTGATCAACACCAGCTTCAACATGCACGAAGAGCCCATCGTCTGCACGCCGCGCGACGCGGTGCGCGCCTTCATGGACGGCCGCCTGGACGTGCTGGCGGCGGGGCCCTTCGTCGTCCACCTGAACGGACGGCCCGGCGAGCGCGCGGGCGGCGAGCGCATGCGCACCGCCGCGGTCGCGGCCGGTGCCGGAGCCTAGAGCGGAGGAGCGGCTGCACGTTCTCTTCTTCACCGCCTCGCTGGGGGGCGGCGGGGCCGAAAAGCACCTGGTGAGAGTGGCCAACCACCTGGACCGCGGGCGGTTCCGGGTGTCGGTGGCGGTGGCGCGCGGGGGCGGCTCGTACGAAAGCGAGCTTGCCCCCGACGTGGCGTTCCACCCCCTTCCCGGGGGGCGGATGGCGCGCGCGCCGCTGGCGCTGCGCCGCCTGGTCCGCCGGCTGCGCCCCGACCTGGTGTGCTCGTTCATGGACCACGCGAACTGCGTGGCGCTGGCCTCCACCGCCGGGCTGCGCGGCGCGCCGCCCGTGGTGGCCGGCGTGCAGGTGTCGCCCGCGATGGAGTTCCTGCGCGACCCAGACTGGCGGCGCCGGGCGCTGCTGCGCGCCATCCGCGCCCTCTACCCGCGCGCGGCCGGGGTGGTGGCCATCTCGCGCGGCGTCGAGGACGAGGTGGCGCGGGTGGTGCCGCGGGTGGCGCCCCGCATCCGCGTGATCTACAATGCCGGCGTGGACGACGAGGTGATGCGCCTGGCCGCCGAGCCCTTCGAGCCCCCGCCGGGCGAGGGGCCCGTGGTGCTGGCCTGCGGGCGGCTGACCGAGCAGAAGGGCTTTTCCACCCTGCTCGATGCGTTCGCGCTCCTGCGGCGCACCGTCCCCGCCGCCCGGCTCTGGCTGGTGGGCGAGGGCGAGCTGCGCGGCGAGCTCACCGCGCAGGCCGCGGCGCTCGGCATCGCCGACGCGGTGTGGATGCCGGGCTTCCGCGCGAACCCGTACCAGCTGATGCGCGCGGCGGACGTCTTCGCCCTGTCGTCGCTCTGGGAGGGGTTCGGCAACGTGATCGTGGAGGCGATGGCGGTGGGCACCCCGGTGGTGGCCACCGACTGCCCGCACGGCCCCGCCGAGATCATCCGCGACGGCAAGAGCGGGCTCCTCATCCCCCCGTCGGACGCGGGGGCGCTGGCCGGCGCGCTGGCGCGGGTGCTGGGCGACGGCGCGCTCGCGGGGCGGCTGCGCGAGGCGGGGCGGGCGCGGGCGAACGACTTCGCGGCGCCGGCCATCGCCGCCGGGTACGGGCGGTTCTTCCAGGCCGTGGCCCACGGCCACCTTCCAGCGGAGTAGGACCATGTGCGGGATCTGCGGGCGCGTGGGGCGCCCCGAGCCGGCGCGGCTGCGCGCGTCGACGGAGGCTCTCGAGCACCGCGGGCCGGACCAGCTGGGCGAGTGGTGCGGCCCCGCGGCCATGCTGGGGCACCGCCGCCTTTCGGTCATCGACCTGTCGGACGACGCGCGCCAGCCCATGGCGAACGAGGACGGCACGGTGCGCGTGGTCTTCAACGGCGAGATCTACAACTTCCAGGAGCTGCGCCGGCAGCTGGAGGGGCGCCACCGCTTCCGCTCGCACAGCGACACCGAGGTGGTGGTCCACGGCTACGAGGAGTGGGGGATCGAAGGGCTGCTGCGCCGCGCGTCGGGGATGTTCGCCCTGGCGCTGTGGGACGACGCGCGCGGCGTCCTTCACCTCGCCCGCGACCGCGTGGGGAAGAAGCCGCTGTACTACGCCGAGGACGGCGGCGGGCTGGCCTTCGCCTCCACCCTTCCCGCGCTGCTGGAGCTGCTCCCGGCGGCGCCCGAGGTGCGCCCGGGCGCCGTGCGCGACTTCCTCCACTACCTGTGCGTCCCCGGCGAGGGGAGCTTCGTGGAGGGCGTCCGCAAGCTTCCCCCCGCGCACCGCGCCGAGTTCCGCGGCGGCACTTTGTCGATCCACTCTTACTGGAGCCTGAGCTTCGCCCGGCAGGAGCGGCGCTCGGAAGAGGAGTGGCTGGGGGCGATCGACGGCGAGGTGCGCGCGGCGGTGGGGCGCCGGCTGGTGGCCGACGTGCCGATCGGCGCCTTCCTGAGCGGCGGGGTGGACTCCAGCCTGGTGGCGGGGGTGATGGCCGAGCTCTCGCCGGGGAAGGTGACCACCATCTCCGCGGGGTTCGAGGAGGCGGGGTTCAGCGAGCTGGAGCACGCGCGCCGCGTGGCCCGCCACCTGGGCACCGACCACCACGAGCACATGGTCCGCGCCGACGCGGCCGCCGTCCTCCCCTGGCTGGTGTACGCGGCGGGGGAGCCGTTCGGAGACGCGGCCACGCTGCCGACCATGTACCTGTCGCAGGCGGCGCGCGAGCACGTGACCGTGGCGCTCACGGGGGATGGCGGGGACGAGCTCTTCGCGGGGTACCCGGGGCCGCTGCTGGCGCGCGCCGCGTCCACCTACATGCGCGTGGTGCCGTCGGCGCTCCGCCGGGGCGCGCTCCCGGGCGCGCTGCGCGCGGCGGAGCGCGCCGGGGGCGCGGCCGCGCGGGCCGCCCGGCGGCTGCGGCGGCTGGCGGAGCCGGCGCGGGGGGCGCGGCTGGAGTGGGTGTTCGATCCGCTGGCCGAGCGCGGCTTCCGGGGCCGGCTGGACGGCTTGCTGGAGCCGGATTTCGCCCGCCGTCTCCCCGCGGGCGATGCGGACGCGCACTGGCTGGACGCCTTCGCGCGGGCGGACGGGCCGACGGACGCCGACCGGGTGCTGGCGGCCGAGATCGCCACCGTCCTTCCGGACCTGATGCTGGCCAAGGCCGACGTGGCCAGCATGGCGTACGGGCTGGAGCTGCGCAGTCCGCTGCTGGACCCCGCGCTGATGGAGCTGGCCGCGCGCATCCCCGCGGGGGTGAAGCTGGCCGGGTGGGAGCCCAAGCACCTGCTGAAGCGCCTGGCCGCGCGCTACGTTCCCCGCGAGGGGATCTACCGGCGCAAGCAGGGCTTCGCGGTGCCGGTGGGCGCGTGGCTGCGTGGGCCGCTGGGGCGCGCGGCCGCCGGGGTGCTGCTGGACGACGCGGCGGCGTCGCGGGGATTCTTCCGCCCCGACGCGGTGCGCGCGCTGCTGGACGCGCACCGGAGCGGGCGCGAGGAGCACGGGAGCCGGATCTGGCTCCTCCTTCTTCTGGAGCTGTGGATGCGGATCTTCATCGACCGGACGCTGTCGCCGCACGACCGGCTGGACGTGCCGGCGCGCGCTTCCGGCGTGCAGGTGGCGGTGGCGGGCATGGGAGGACGGGCGGGATGAGCGAAGCCAACGACGCGCGCTGCCCGGTGTGCGGGGGCGCGGCGCTGAAGCGCTACTTCGGGCTGGACGGGTGGACCTTCGCCGGGTGCCGCGCCTGCGGGCACCACTTCGGGCACGGCGGCCGGGAAGAGGCCGAGGCGCTGGGCGACCTGTATCACCACGACTACTCGGGGTTCCGCGACGATCCGGTGTTCCAGCGCTCGGTGCGCGAGCGCATCGCGCAGGACTTCGTCCCCCGCGTGCCCGCCGGGGGCGCGGTGCTGGACGTGGGATGCGGCAACGGCGAGTTCCTGGCCGCCGCCGCCGAGGCGGGGTATCGCCCCTTCGGCATCGACCTCTCTCCCGCGGCGGCGGAGCTCTGCCGCGCGCGCGGGCTGGACGCCGTCTCGGGCGACTTCCTCAGCGCCGACCTCCCGGGCCCGTTCCAGGCGGTGACCATGTGGGACGTGCTGGAGCACCTTCCCGATCCCACCGCCTTCGCGCGCCGCGCCCGCGAGCTGCTGGCGCCGGGCGGGGTGCTGGTGATGAAGGTGCCCACGGTGGGGGCGTGGGCGTTCCGGGTGGTGGGCCTGGCCCCGCGGCGGCTGGCGGGCTCGGTGCTGCAGGCGCCCGCGCACATCCAGTTCTTCACCCGCGAGTCGATGGACCTGCTGGCACGCAACGCGGGCTTCGCCGGCGTGGAGCAGCGGGCGATTCCCGGGATGCGCGGCTCGCCGCCGGCCCGGCGGTCGCTGCTGCGGAGCGCCAAGCGGGCGGTGCTGCGCGGCATCCAGCGCGTGGGCGGCCGCCAGCAGATGTACGTGTGGATGACGGCGCCGGGCGCCCGCGGCGACGCGTCACCCGCGGAGCGGCGGGAGCGGGCCGGGGTGGTGGGCGGGTGAGCACGCGGGCGCCGGCGCGCTCCGCGCCCGCGGAGGCGGCCGCGGCGCCGGCTCGGCCGCGCCGGGCACTGCACGTGGCCACGCTCTCGCTGGCCATCCCCCGGCAGATGCTTCCCATCGCCCGTGCCCTGGTGCGGGATGGGTGGGAGGTCGACATCGCCTGCGGGCGCGGCCCCCACGTGGCGGAGCTGGAGGGGACCGGGGTGGGCTACATCCCCGTGGAGTTCTCGCGGAAGATGGGGTCCGCCCGGCACCTGGCCACGCTGGCGCGCCTGGTGGGCGTGCTGCGGCGCGGGCGGTACGACGTGGTGCACCTGCACGGGCCCATCCCCTCGCTGCTGGGGCGCCTGGCGGCGCGGGCCACCGGCACCCCGGTGCTGCACCACGCCCGCGGCACCTTCTTCACCGACGGGCTGGGCGGGCGCGCCGACCCGCTGCTGCTGTGGCTGTACCCACGGCTGGAGCGGATGCTGGCGCCGTCCACCGGGTGGACGCTCACGCTGGGGGCCGAGGACGCGCGCTACATGGTGGAGCGCGGCCGCCACCCCGCCGAGCGCGTGACCTGCCTGGGGGTGGGTGGCTGCGGGCTGGACCTGCAGGCGTGGAACCCCGGCCGCTTCGACGCGGCCGCGCGCGAGCGGCGCCGCCAGGAGCTGGGGGTGCCGCCGGGGGCGCGGGTGGTGGGGTTCGTGGGGCGGATGGTGGCCGAGAAGGGAATCCTGGAGCTGGTGGAGGCGTTCCGCGAGGTGCGCGCCGCCGGCCGCGACGCGCACCTGGTGGTGGTGGGCGGCGTGGACCCCAGCGAGCGCGACAAGGAAACTGCGCGCGAGGTGCACGAGCGCGTGGCCCGCTACGGGCTGGAGGGCGCCGTGACCTTCGCCGGGCTGGTCGACGCGCCGCAGTCCACCGTGGCGGCGTTCGACGTGCTGGCGCTCCCGTCGTACCGCGAGGCGCTGGGGCAGGTGCTGCTCGAGGCGGGGGCGATGGGGATCCCCGTCGTAGCCGCCTCGAACGCTGGGACGCGCGCGGCGGTGATCGACGGCGGCACAGGGCTGCTGGTGCCGCCGCGGGACGCCGGCGCGCTGGCCGCCGCGCTGCTGCGCCTGCTGGACGACCCCGAGCTGGCCGCGCGGATGGGCGCCACGGCCGCCGCCCGCGCGCAGGAGCACTCTCGCGAGCGCTTCATGCGCACCGTGCTGGAGGTGTACGACCGCCTCGCTCCGCCCGACGCGTCCGCACGGCACTGAGGCGGCAGGTAGATGGACGAAAGAGCGCGGCAGGGGAAAATCACCCCTTTCGCGCTCTTCGCGTTTGAAAAGAATCGTAATCGTCTCAGGCAGAGTCGAACACGCGCCTCGCGCGACCCAGATGGATGAAAGGGAGGGCGTCCTCGGGAGCCGAAACCGTTGCCGAGCCGAACAGCCTCGCGCGGTTTGCGAGGCTTCCCGTAGTTGTTGCTGCGGCTTCAGCCGGTGAGGGGGGCCGGCTCGCGCAGCTCCGGTCCTCTGCGTGAATGATAACAATCCGGCGAAAGAATCCGTGCATCTCGCCGAATCACGTGCTGCCGCGCCGATAGATCCTTCGGCCTGCAACCTCTTGTATAGATACTGGTTACGGTGTGGTCGGCCTCAGGATGACGTCGGGTTGATGCGGCGCGGATTCTCGAACTGAATTCCCGGATTCGGTATGAGTTCCTCAGGGCGACCAGCGATGGAAGGTGTGGCTGAAGCCGGCGATGCGGAAGCCGGAGCGCTCGTACAGCCGCACCGCGCCCAGGTTGTCGATCTGCGTCCCCACCTCGGCCGAGCCGGCGCCCTGCGCGGCGAACCAGCGCAGCGCTGCGGCCACCAGCCGCCCGCCGACGCCGCGCCCCTGCGCCGCTGCGTCCGCCGCCACCAGCTCGATCACCCCGTGCGGGCGCGGGAGCGAGGCGCTCCGGCGGCGGTCCATGCGGCAGGTGATGAATCCCTCCACCGCGTCCCGCTCGTCCCGCCCGACCAGCACCGCGTCGGCCCGCCCCGCCAGCGAGTTCTCGATCCAGCGGACGTAGACATCCTCCGCCCGCGCGGACGGGATCCGCGGATCCGCGTGGAAGTGACCGGTGCGGAAGCCCCGCGCGATCCGCCGCAGCGCGTCCAGGTCCCGCTCCTCCGCCGCATCCACGCCGCGCGCGGCATCCTCCGGCGCCTCCAGCCGCTGCGTGGCGAAGGTGACGAGGGTGTCGGCCAGGCGGAACCCCGCATCCTCCAGCGCGGGGACGGCGCGGGCGTCGCGCGCATCGGCGCGGAGGACCAGGAGGCGCGCGCCGGAGGCGTCCGCCTCGCGCACCGCGCCTCCGACCACCGCGCCGATCCGCATCGCCCCCGCATCGTCCCACCCGCCCCAGGAGAGGACGGAAACGCGCGCGGAGGGGACGCCGAGCACCTCGCTGTCCCACGGCAGCGGCGTCCATCCGCACACCGTGCCGGCGTCCGCATCCCCCGCCAGCAGGAGGCGGGCGCCCGCCTCCGCATCCGCGGCGAGCGAGGCCAGCGCCAGCTCCGCCTGCGCCGCCGCGGAGAGCCCCGCCGCGCGGTCCGGGTGCTCGCTGGCCCAGCGCTCGATCCCCGACGCGATCGCGGGAAGATCGCCCGGCGCGAGTGCGCGGAGATCGGCCGTCACTTGCGTCCGTCGCCGGGCGTGGACGTGTGGGCGTAGATCCCCTCCTGGCGGACGACGTTCCGTAGCGTACGCCCCACGATGCGCAGGTCCATCCCCGGGGAGAAGCGCTCCACGTACTCCGCGTCCAGCTGCAGCCGCTCGGGCCAGGGAAGCGCGTTGCGCCCGGAGACCTGCGCCAGCCCGGTGATCCCCGGGCGCACGGCCAGCTTGGCGCGCTCGCGCGGTCCGTAGTACTGCGCGTGGAAGGGAAGGTCGGGGCGGGGGCCCACCAGGCTCATGTGGCCCAGCAGCACGTTCAGCAGCTGCGGCAGCTCGTCCAGGCTCAGCCGGCGCAGGACGCGCCCCACGCGGGTGATGCGCGGGTCCTGGTCCGAGGTGCGCACCGAGCCGTCGGGGTTCAGCTCCATGGCCCGGTCGCTTCCCGGGCGCATCGTGCGGAACTTGAACATGCGGAAGGTGCGCCCGCCCTGCCCCAGCCGCTCCTGGCGGTAGAACACCGGCCCGCCGCCCTCCACCCGCACCGCCACCGCCAGCACCGCCAGCAGCGGCGAGAGCCCCGCCAGCAGCACCGCCGAGCCGGCCACGTCGATCGCGCGCTTGGCGGCCGGCCAGGCACCCCGCGGCGGCGGCGCGACGGGCGCGCCCTCGTCGGGACGGGCGGGCGGCGCGCCCATCACCGGATCCCGTCGTACACGGCCATCACCCCGTCCACGTACGCGCGGGTGGAGAACAGCCGGTGCACCCGCTCGCGCCCGGCCTCGCCCATCTTCCGGCGCAGCTCGGGGGAGCGCAGCAGCACCTCCAGCGCGCCGGCCAGCCCCGCGGGGTCCGAGGGCTCGCACACCAGCCCCGTCACCCCCTCCTCCACCTGCTCGGGAACGCCGGCGATGCGGGTGCCCACCACCGGGAGGCCGAAGACCATCGCCTCCAGGTGGGTGCGCGGAAACCCCTCGTTCCCCCGCACGTCCACCTCCTCGCCCGCGATGACCGCGCGCTCGTGGCTCACCGAGGGGAGCACGGCCACGTCGGCCGAGGCGTAGAACGCGAACGGGTCCGCCTGCCACCCGGTGAAGGTCACGTTGTCGACCCCCAGCTCGGCCGCGAGGGCGGCCAGCCACGCGTGGTACTTCTCGTACCCCTCCACCATGTCGCCCACGCACACGAACGCCACCCGCTCCGCCCAGCCGCGGTCGCGCAGCAGCGCCGCCGCCCGGAGCAGGTGGTGGAACCCCTTGAACGGCACCACCGACGCGAAGCAGGCCACCACCGTCACGCCGCGCCCGCGCAGGTGCTGCAGGAAGGGGATGGGGGATTCGGGGCGGGGAAGCTCGCGGATTCCGTTGTACACGGTGACCGCCTGCTCGCGCCCCCGCGGGGGAAGGGTGCGGCGGACGCCCTCGGAGACGGTGATCAGCCGCCGGGCGCCGTGCACGAAGGCGCCGCGCGCCAGGCGGCTGAAGGGGATCTCGCCGCGCACGTGGGCGACCACGGGGCGCCGCGCAAGGTGCGCGGCGGGGCCCGCCATCAGCGCGCCGCGCGGGTCGTTCACGTGCACCAGGTCGGCCCCGGTCTCCACGATCAGCCGGCGCAGCTTCAGCGTGAAGGGAAGGAGCTCGGAAAGGGCGATGCGCATGCGCTGCAGCCGCGAGGTGCGCATCAGCCCGCGGCCGTACGTGCCCAGCGACCCCCCGGGGGCCAGCACCGTGCAGGGGATCCCCGCCTGCCGGTAGCTGTCCGCCACCTGCCCCTCGCCCGCGATCACCACGAACGGGCGGATGCGGGGGGGAAGGTTGCGCACCAGCTCGAAGAGCGAGCGGTTGGCGCCCGCCATCCGCTGCGGATAGGCGATGAAGTACAGCACCGTCCGCGTGGCCGGCGCGGACGCGGACGCGCGCGCCGGCGGGGCGCCGGCGCGCGGGGCGGGGGTCACGGGTGTGGAGGTGGGCACCGGCGCCGCTTTACTTCCGGGCGATGGCCACCAGGTGGCCGGCCAGCGGAACGTGCCAGCGGCTCCCCGACACCTTCTGGTCGAAGCCGTCCAGCGCCCGCCCCACCATGCGCCCCAGCCCGCGGTTCAGCTTGTAGGCGATGCGCACCGGCGCGAACACGCGGCCGCGCATCTCCACGTCGCCGGCGCCCAGCTCCAGCAGCTCGCGCCGCACCTCGCCGGGGGTCACGAACTCGGTGGGCACCGGGCCGGTGCGGCCCAGGGCCTTGGCGGCCACCCGGCGCACGGCGTAGTGCAGGTTGAACATGTCCAGCGCGAACAGGTTTACCATGGTGAAGAACATCCGCCCGCCCGGCTTCAGCACGCGCAGCATCTCGGCGTAGGCGCGGCGGATGTCCTTGCGGTCGAAGTACCGCAGCACCTCGGTGGCGATCAGGAAGTCGAAGCTGTTGTCGGGGAAGGGAAGCGCCAGCACCGACCCGTCCACGATCTGCACCCCGGGGTTGGTGCGCTGGGCCGCGGCGCGCATGTTGGGCGCCGGCTCCAGCCCGGTGACGGTCAGGCCGCGCTCGCGCATGGCCTTCAGGTGCTCGCCCGTGCCGCAGCCGATGTCGAGCACGGCGGCGCCCTGGGGGAGCGTGTCGAGCACCGAGTCCAGCTCGCGGTCCAGCTGGCGGCGGCCGTAGGTGAACGACGAGGTGAACGGGTCGGCGGCCGCCTGCCTGTAGTGGTTCTCGAAGCGGCCCACGTTGTCGTTGTGGAACTCCAGCGCCGCGCGCCGGAACTCGATCATCCGCTCGTCGGCCACCCCGGCACTGCCCGTGTTCTGATGCAACTCGCCCATCGTTCGGATCTCCAATCGGTTGGCGGACCGGAGGGATTGCGCGTGGGCAAGGATCTCCTCCAGGATCCGGAACTGCGTGTCGGTGTCGTGCGCGAAGTTCGACGGATGAAAGTACAGGTGGAACACCTCGCCGCGCCGCGCGGCCCGCTCCAGCCCCGCGCTGGCCATGCGCACCAGGCTGCGGGGCGGCACCAGCCGCCGGACGCCGCCGCGGCCGAACAGCAGCATGCTGTCCGGAACGTCGGTCATCCCCAGCTCGTCCACCCTGGGGCGCACCGTGCGCGGCGTGGCCCCCACCGCGAACGACCCCAGGTTCAGCACGCGCCGCACCGGCCGCACGGGAAGGCCCGAGTACCAGCGGCGCCCCGCGCCGCGGTACACCCGCACCCCGGCCCGGGCCAGCACGTCGCGGTACCCCACGATGCTGCGCGGGAACACCCACGAGTCGAACGCCAGCCCGTGCTGCTCGTGCACGCGGCGGGCCGCGGCCACGTCGGCCTCGGCCGCCTCGCGCGGGGCGGCGCCCTCGTCGAAGAACAGGTGCGCGTAGCTGTGGCTGCCGATCTCCTGCCTCGGCACGGCGGCCGCGATCTCCTCGATCACGTCGGGCGTGTACCACAGGTCCAGCTCCGCCTCGGCCACCCCGGGGTCGCGCTCCAGCAGGCGGCCCACCACGGCCCAGGTGGCGCGCACGTCGTAGCGGGAGAACAGCGCCAGCAGGCGCGTCACGATCTCTCTCTCCCTGCGGATCTCCTCGCGCCGGCCGGGCGCCAGCTCGCCGTAGTGGCGCACCCCCCAGGCGAACTCCGTGTCGATCGAGATGGTGAAGGTGCCGGCCCCGCGCAAGTCGCTCTCCCCCGGGTTCATGGCCGCCCGGCGCCCGGGCGTTCGCGCGGGGAAACCTAACCGGGGCGCCCGCCCTGTCAACACGCCCCACCCGCATGCGCCGCAACGCTTAGCACGCGATCACCCGAAGGGGCGGACGCGTGGAGAAGCCGTCGCGGACCCGTCGGGATGAAGATGCGTCTCCCCATCCCGCCCGTCCGGCGCGGGACTGTGCCGCAGCGCAACACGGCTGTCGCGGAGGCGGGCGGGGGCGATGCCTTTGCGAAGACGGTGCCGCCGCCGGCGCACCGCGGCCGCGGGCCCTTCCGCGCGGCGGTCCGCGCACGCGAAGAGCGGACGGGAGAGGGCGTTCCCGTGCGTAATGTCGTCGCCGGTGACGTGCGCCGCCGGGGCATCGTCATCCCCGTACGCGGCGCCGGCGGGGTGGCACGAAGCCCGCAACACGGGGCGCGACTTGTCCTTCGCGGCGTTCGGGCTAGATTCCACGCCGAGCCGACGCCGTTCATTTCCCGGGCCCCTGCCAGATGCGAAGCACGTTCCTCCCCTTCTCGCCGCCCAACATCGGCGAGGAAGAAATCGCCGAAGTCGTCGAGACCCTGCGTTCCGACTGGATCACCACCGGCCCCAAGACCCGCCGCTTCGAGCAGGCGTTCGCGGAATACCTGGGCGCCCCCGGCGCGCTGGCGCTGAACTCCTGCACCGCCGGGCTGCACACCGCGCTCGTGGCGCTGGGCATCGGGCCGGGCGACGAGGTGGTCACCACGCCGGTGACCTTCGCCGCCAGCGTGAACGTGATCGAGCACACCGGCGCCACCCCCGTGCTGGCCGACGTGGAGCCCGACACGCTGAACGTGTCGCCCGAGAGGGTCCGCGCCGCCGTCACCCCGCGCACGAAGGCGCTGCTCCCGGTGCACTTCGCGGGGCACCCGGCCGACCTGGACCCGCTGAACGAGATCGCCGCCGCGCACGGGCTGGCGGTGGTGGAAGACGCGGCGCACGCGCTGCCGGCCAGCTATCGGGGCCGACGCATCGGTTCGGGGAGCAACCCGGTGGCGTTCAGCTTCTACGCCACCAAGAACCTGACCACGGGCGAGGGGGGGATGCTGACCGGCGACCCCGCCTTCCTCGACGACGCGCGCGTGGTCAGCCTCCACGGGATGAGCCGCGACGCGTGGAAGCGGTACGAGAAGGGGGGAAGCTGGTTCTACGAGGTGGTGCTTCCCGGCTTCAAGTACAACATGACCGACATCCAGGCGTCGCTGGGGCTGTGGCAGCTGCGGAAGCTGGCGGCCTTCCAGCAGCGCCGGCGCGAGGTGGTGGCGGCGTACCACGAGGGCTTCTGCAGCCACCCGGCGCTCGAGCCGCCGTCATGCCGCGCCGACGTGGAGCACGCCTGGCACCTGTACGTGCTGCGGCTGCGGCTGGACCAGCTGTCGATCGGCCGCGACCGCTTCATCGAGGAGCTGGCGAAGCGCAACATCGGCGTGAGCGTGCACTTCATTCCCGTGCACATGCACCCCTACTACGCCCGCAAGTACGGCTGGCGGCCGGAAGACTTCCCGGTGGCGCACCGCGAGTACCAGCGCATCCTCTCGCTCCCGCTGCACGCGGGCATGAGCGATGCCGATGTCTCCGACGTGGTGGCCGCCGTGCGCGACGTGGCCGACACCTTCGCCGCCTGAGGCCCGGGAGGACGCGTGGTGATGGAGATGAACCGAGGGGTGGTGGGGCGGCGCGTGGCGTCGGTCATCGGTCACCTGCTGCTGATTCCCCTGGGCTACCTGGCGGCCTTCGCGCTGCGCTTCGACCTCCCCCTCCCCCGCGGGGTGTGGCCGATGTACTGGGCCACGCTGCTGTACCTCCTTCCCATCCGGATGGGGCTGTTCCTGGGCTTCGGGCTGCACCGCGGGTGGTGGCGCCACGCCGGGATCTCGGACCTGGTGGCGCTGCTGAAGGCGGTCACGCTGAGCTCGGGGATCTTCCTGGCCGGCCTGTACGTGCTGGGGCAGCTCGCCGGCTTCCCGCGCAGCATCCTGCTGCTGGACTGGGGCGTGGCGATGATGGTGTTCGGCGGCGGGCGCCTGGTGGTGCGCACGCTGCGCGAGGGCGCGCTGATCGGCTGGGGCGCGGCCAGCGGCACCCCCGCGGTCATCATCGGCGCGGGCGAGGGGGGCGAGCGGCTCATCCGGCAGTGCCGCCGCACCGACGACGGCGGGCTGCGCCCCGTGGCGCTGGTGGACGACGACCCGGGGAAGATCGGGATGAGCCTGCACGGCGTGCCCGTGGTGGGCCCCACCGACGACCTGCAGAAGGTGGTGAAGCGCTCCGGCGCGCGCCTGGTGGTCATCGCCATCCCCTCGGCCACGCGCGCCGAGATGCAGCGGCTGGTGCAGCAGTGCATCGCCACCAACGTGGAGTTCAAGATCATCCCCTCATGGCGCGAGCTGATGGACGGGCGCGCCAAGCTGGGGCAGATCCGCAACGTGAAGATCGAGGACCTGCTGGGGCGCCAGCCGGTGGAGCTGGACCCCGCACCGGTGCGCAGCGACCTGCAGGACAAGGTGGTGCTCATCACCGGCGGCGCGGGGTCCATCGGCTCCGAGCTGGCGCGGCAGGTGGCCGGGTTCGCGCCGCGACGGGTGGTGCTGGTGGACCAGGCCGAGAGCCCGCTGTACTTCGTGCACCTGGAGATCTCGCAGGCGCACCGCGAGATCCAGCTGTACCCGGTGGTGGCCGACATCAACGACGAGGCCCGGCTGGAGCGGGTCTTCTCCGAGCACCGGCCGGACTACGTGTTCCACGCCGCCGCCTACAAGCACGTTCCGCTGATGGAGCAGAACGTGGTCGAGGCGGTGCGCAACAACGTGCTGGGCACGCTGAACGTGGCCGAGTGCGCCTCGCGCCACGGCGCCCGCAAGTTCGTGCTCATCTCCACCGACAAGGCGGTGAACCCGTCGAGCGTGATGGGGGCGACGAAGCGGGTGGCCGAGCGGGTGGTGCTGGGGTGGCCGGGGCTGGCGCGCTCGCGCACGGCCTTCCGGGCGGTGCGCTTCGGCAACGTGCTGGGCTCCGACGGCAGCGTGGTGCCGCTCTTCGAGCGCCAGCTGGCCGCGGGGGGGCCGCTCACCGTGACGCACCCCGAGGTCACGCGCTACTTCATGACCATTCCCGAGGCGGTGCAGCTGGTGCTGCAGGCCGCGGCCATGGAGGAGACGGCCGGCCACATCGCCATGCTCGACATGGGCGAGCCGGTGCGCATCACCGACTTGGCCGAGAACCTGATCCGCCTGTCGGGGCTGGAGCCGTACCGCGACATCCAGATCGCCTTCTGCGGCCTGCGCCCCGGCGAGAAGCTGCACGAGGAGCTGACCTCGGCGGTCGAGGCCACGGTGCCCACGCCGGTCGACAAGATCCGGGTCATCCGCACCGACGAGACCGACGCGGGGCTGCTGCGGATGGGCGTCGACCGGCTGATGGCGGCGCTGGCGCTCTCCAGTGCCGACGAGCTGCGCGGCGCCATCTGCGGCCTGGTTCCCGAGAGCGTCCCCCCTCTGCGCTCCACCCGCACCCCCGCGGAGGCCGACGGCGTGGAGGAAGGCGCCCCGGGCGACGAGCGGGCCCGCCGCCAGCAGGGGCGCTCGCGCTGACGGTCGATCAGAAGCAGTTGTCGGGTAGATGAACAAGCGGAGCAGCAGAGTGGAATCCTCTGCTGCTCCGCGTTTTTTCATCTCTCCGAACACCAAAAGACATGGATCACACGGAGGAAACGGAGGGAACGGAGAAATCCACCTCCGTTCCCTCCGTTTCCTCCGTGTGATCCTGCTGTTTCTGGAGACTGGGGATGACTGGGGATCAGACGAACGCCGCGTCGCCGTCGCAGAAGTGCCAGCGGACGTGCGGGAGCGCCGCCTCCGCCTTGCCGCCGGGGCGCACGCGGGCCATGTACGGCCGGCGCCGGCGCACCAGCAGCGGCCGGGCCGCCCGCACGCGCCCCAGCACCGCGGCGAAGGACTCCGGCACCACCAGGTGGTCCGCGCCGTGGCGCTCGCCCTGCTCCAGCACCGCCGCGACGCCCGCCGCGGCGTCGTCCACCGCGTGCTCCAGCACCCGCAGCTGCGTGATCCCCCGCGAGCGGGTGACGCAGAGGAGGAGCCATCCGTCGCCCCCGCCCGCCCGCGCCGACAGCCGCAGCGGGATGTAGCGGAACACGTCGCGGACGGCGGAGAAGTGATAGCGGGGCTCGCCGCTGCTCTCCGCCCCCGCTTCCACGATCCACGGATTCTTCACGATCCACCGCAGCACCGGCATCCCCCGTTCGAACTCCACCGGCGCGGCGGGCGGCGGCGCGGCGTCGGCCGGCAGCTCGGGGACGGGCTCCCACGCGCGTTCGGCGCCGCGCATCTCGTGGCGCAGCGAACGGTAGACGCGTGCCCGCACCGGCGGCCCGGTCACCCGCTCCAGCCCCGCCGCCACGGGAGATAGGAACGGCGCGAAACGCACGGCCTGGGCGGCGGCGCGGTTCCACGGCGCGGCCCGCCGCAGGTCCAGAACGGCATGGGGCAGGTCGCCCGCCGGCCGCAGCCCGGCCGCGATCTGCGGCCCGCGGAGACGGGGGAGGTAGAGCGTGGTGAACAGGTCCAGGGGGATGGCGGCCGCGTACTTCACCAGCGTGCTGCCGATCCCGCGCCCCGTCCGCTGCGGGTCCACGAAGATGGTGCTGATCCAGCTGACCCGCGCCCGCGTCTCGCCGTTGCGGATGGCCGCGGGGAGGAGCCCCAGGTAGCCGATCATCCGCGCGCCCTCCCACGCCGCCAGCATCGCAACGTCGTCCGGCCGCGCGTGCGGGTTCAGCGCCTGCGAGCGCGCCCGCCGCGCGGAAATGGGCACCATGCCGCAGCACCGTGCGCGCGCGGCGAAGGATTCAAGATCGCGGAGCGCGATCCTCTCGATTTCCATGCGTGGCGTTTCGTGGCGCGAGGAGATTGGATAAGGGAGGAAGGTGGGAGGGGGAGGGCCGGTCGGGCAAGCCCCGGCTCCGACCGGGGCGGCTCCCCGCCCGAGAATCCCCGGCTACAGCGTCGTGGAGATGCGCCGCCCCGGGCGGAGAGCGCCGGCCACCTTCCCGATCATCCGTGCCGCGTACTCGGCGTTCAGGTTGGCGGGGAGCGACGAGCCGCGGCTTTCCGGCGGCGGCGGGGGATCGGCCCAGACGCGGTCCACCACGTAGGGCGGCGAGCGCCGCAGCCCCATCCCGAAGAACAGCCCGACGTACGGATGCCGCGCCCGCACCGCCTCGACGTCGGCGATGCGGACGCCCGTGCCGGTGAAGGGAAAGGCGAACGGGACCTCCGCGTCGCCCGTGATCTCCCGCACCCGGGCGCAGGACCCCGCCACTTCGTCCTCCATCTCCGCCTGGCTCATCGCCCGCACCAGCCGGTGCGAGCGCGTGTGCCCGCCGATGGTGAACCCGTCGGCCGCCAGCGCGCGCACCTCGGCCGTGGTCATGTACGGGCGCTCCTTCGCCAGGTACCCGGCCTCGTCCACCCCCAGCACCGCGCAGGCGCCGTCCAGCTCCGGCGTGCGCCCCAGGAAGCGCAGCCCCGCCAGCCAGGCCGCCCACCCCTCCGCCGTGTCCGACCCGCGGCCCAGCCGCTCCGCTTCCCGGTTCATCAGCGCGGCCGCATCGGGCCCCAGCTCCCGGAAGCGCTCCAGCGCCAGCGGCGCCAGCGAAACGCCCAGGATCTGCCGGTTGTCCAGGGCGTCGGTGGCCACGAAGAAGGTGCACGGCAGCCCGTGCTTCAGCAGGAGCGGCCGCGCCACCGCGTAGCACTCCGCCAGCCCGTCGTCGAAGGTCAGCAGCACGTCCCGGGGCCCCGGTCCCCTCCCCGCCGCGCGCGCCGCGCTGAACTCCGCGTACGAGAGCACCCGGAAGTGGCGCTTCAGGTACACCAGGTCGCGCTCGAACTGCTCCGGCGTCTTGGACGGGTTCCGCACGTGCGCCCGCGCCCGGTCCGAGACCAGGTGGTAGCACAGGCCGAACCCGTTGCGCACGATCAGCCGCCGGTAGGCCACATTCGGCACCACCCGCGCCGCCGCCATGGCCGCGCCGGCCAGCCGCGCCTTCACGAGCGCGCTCCCGCGGCGGGAGCGGTCCGGCACGACATGTCAGGTCTTGTGGATGGGGCGATGGAGGGGATGAACGGAATCACGGGGAAGGCGGGGTACGGCGTGGAAGGGGTCCGGCGCAACGGGGAAGGATTTCGTTCGCGGCGGGTGGAGGACGGCCTACAGGAACGGGGCGTCGCTGTCGCAGAAGTGCCACCGGACGCAGGGGAGCACCCGCGCCAGCTCACCCTGGGGATCGCGCAGGTGCGCCATGTACGGGCGGCGCTTGGCCAGGAGCATCGCGCGCGCCAGGGGCACGCGGCGCAGCGGCTCCGCCATCTCCACCGGCAGCACCAGCACCTCCGCCTCCAGCCGCTCGCCCCACTCCAGCACCGCGGCCGCGGCCACCGCGGGGTCCGCCACCGCGTGGTCCAGCACCTTCAGCGTGGTGATCGCGTCCGTGCGCGTGAGGGAGAGCAGGAGCCACTCCACACCCCCGGCGGCGGCGCCGCGGCGGACCAGGGGGACGTAGCGGAAGATCTCGCGGACGTTGGAGAAGTAGTATCCGGGCGCGGGCTCCTCGGCCAGCGTGCCGGGCTCCACGATCCACGGGTGGCCGACCATCCAGTTCAGCACCTCGCGTCCCCGCTCGAACTCGGCCTCGGCCGAGGGAGGCACCGCCGCCCCGGCCGGGAGCTGGTCCACCCGCTCCCACTCCGCCGCCGGCGCGCGCAGGCCCCGGCGCAGGAGCCGGCACGCCAGCCGGCGCATGGGCCCGGCGGTGGCCCGCTTCAGCGCGCGTGAGGCGCGCACCGCCCCCAGGCCGATGCGCGAGGCCACCAGGTTCCAGGGCGCCGCGCGCCGCAGGTCCAGCACCGCGTAGGCGAGCTCGCCCACCACGCGGAAGCCGGCCGCCTCCTGCACCCGGCCGGCCGTGGGTGTGTACAGCGTGGTGAAGATGTCGACCGGGAGCGCCGTGGCGGCCTGCAGGATCCGCCGCCCCACCCCGCGCCCGTTCAGCTCCGGCGCCACGAAGAAGCCCGACATCCACGCCACCCGGGTGCGCCGCCCGTCGTGCCGCAGCACGGCGGGAATGAGCCCCAGGTAGCCCACCAGGCGGCCCTCGTCCCACGCCGTGACCATCGCCACGTCGCCGGGACGCGCCAGCGGGTTCAGCATCTGCGACCGCGCCCGGTGCACCGTCATGGGCACCACCGCGAAGTTGCGGGCGCGGCGCGCGAGCTCCTCGAGCCCGGACACGGGAACGGTCTCGATCTTCATCGCGCGGCCGCCGGGGCGGCAGCGGCGCGGGGGGGCAACGAAATGGAGAGCGGCGGCTTGCCGCTCTCCATCTCGTCCCTCCGCATTCCGGCGGGGCGCCGGCTACTCGCGCGGCGAGTAGCCGTAGACGCCGTACCCGTAGTAGCCGTAGCCATAGCCGCCGTAGTAGCGCCCGGCGCTCACGCGGAAGTCGTTCAGCACGATTCCGCCCAGAGGCGCGCGCAGGTGGTGCAGCTGCGCGGCCGCGTGGTGCAGCGCGCCCTTGTCGGTGCTCCCCGCGCGGGCGATCAGCACGGTCGAGTCGGCCAGCGTTCCCAGCACCGCCGCGTCGGTCACCAGGTTCAGCGGCGGCGCGTCGAAGATCACCATCTCGTACCGCTCGCGCAGCGTCAGCAGCAGGTTGCGCATCCGCTCCGACCCCAGCATCTCCGACGGGTTGGGAGGGAACACGCCGGCCGGCAGCACGTGCAGCACGTGCTCGGTCCCGTTGATGGGAACCTCGCGGATGGCCTCGTCGAGCGTGGCCCGCTCCAGCAGCACGTGTGTGAGCCCGGGCTCCTGCTTCAGCCCGAAGATGGTGTGCAGCAGGCCGCGGCGCAGGTCGCCGTCCACCACCAGCGTGCGGGTGCCCTGCTGCGCCAGCGTGACCGCCAGGTTCGACGCGCTGGTCGACTTGCCGTCGCCCGGAAGCGCGCTCGACACCACCACCACCTGCGGCGGCTTGTCGGTGCTGGAGAAGGTCAGGCTGGTGCGCAGCGCGCGGTACGCCTCGGCGGCCGGGCTGCGCGGGTCGCGCTGGGTGATGAGCCGGGTGTCCAGGAAGTCGCCCGGGCTGGCGGGAACGATGGCGCCCTTGCCGTGCCCGTTCTTGCCGTTGCCGTTGCCATTCCCGTTGCCGTTCCCCGCGGCGGCGTACGCCCCCTTGCCGTTGCGCTCGGTCTGCAGGACGATGCGCGGGATGGTGCCCAGCACCGGCGCCTCGGTGACCGTGGCGGCGTCTTCGGGAGTGCGGATCTTGGTGTCGAGCGCCTGCCGGCCCAGCACCAGCGCGATCCCCAGCATCAGCCCGAACACCGAGGCCAGCGTAAGGTTGCGCACCGGGTTGGGCGAGATGGGGGCCTGCGGGCGGAGCGCCGCGTCGATCACCTGCACGTTGCCGGGCTCCACCGCCTGCTGGATCTCGGCCTCCTTCAGGCGCGTCTGCAGCAGGCTGGACAGCTGCTCCAGCAGCGTCTGCTGGCGCTGCAGGCGGGCGTACTCCACCTCGCGCGCGGGAATGGTCTGCAGCTGCCCGCCGAAGCGCGCCAGGTTGGCCTGGATGGAGTTGATCTGGCTGTTCAGGCTCTGCAGGTAGTTGGTGGCCGTGGTGTACAGCTGCAGCTCGAGCGCGTGGATGCGCTGGGTGATGGCCTCCACGTCGGGGTCGGTCTCGGTGCGGCGGACCATGGCCGTGGAGCGGTCGTTCTCCAGCTGCGTGATGGTGCGCAGCATGTCCTGGAACGCCGGGTTCGACAGGAACACCGGGAAGCTGGCCAGCTGCCGGTAGGGCGAGTGGTCGGTGGGCGAGCGGCCGGCGCTCTGCACCCGCGCCAGCAGCTGCGACAGCGCGTCGCGCTCACCCACCAGCTGGTCGCGCTGCGCCTGCAGGTCGGCCAGGCGCTTCACCTGCGAGCTGGCCTCCTCGCCCGGGTTCACCACCTGCGCCTGCTCGCGGAAGCTCTGCAGCCGCACCTCGGCGTCGCGCAGCTCGCCGCTCTTCTGCTGCACCTGGGTGCGCAGGAACTCCACGGTGCTGCGCGCCTCGGTCTTGGCCCCGGCGTTCTTGTAGCGGATGAAGGTGGAGGTCAGCGCGTTGGGCACCTCGGCCACCAGCTCCTGGTCGCCGCTGGTGTAGCGGATGGCCAGCACGTCGGCGTCGGGGTTCACCCGCTGCACCGTCAGCTGCCGGCGCACGCCGTCGACCGCCGCGCGGAAGCTGCGCACCCGCACCACCACCTGCTCGGGCGGGTTGCGCAGCAGCGACGGGCTGAACGCCAGCCTCAGGTCGCCCAGCAGGAAGGGCGCGCCGTCCAGCCGCACCGCCGTGGGGAGCCCCGCCACCGGGGCCTCGGACGTCACCGCGTAGGTGCGGTTGGGGCGCAGCGACAGCCGGTACTGGTTGGGGCGCGCGTCGCGCGGCGCGCGCAGCACCCGCAGCACGTTGCCGCGGGCCACGTGCGGCTTCACCAGCTCCACGTGCAGCGCCAGCGAGTCGGCCACGGCCTCGGCCATGGTGCGGCTCTGCAGCACCACGGTCTCGGTCTCGATCACGCCCTTCCGCATCCCCATGGCCTGCTGGTACTCCTGCAGGGGGTTGCGCGAGGCGTCCTTGTCGTCGATGCGCAGCGTGGTGCCCGACTCGTACACCGGGTGCTGCATCCACGTGAACACGCCGGCCAGCGCCAGCACGATGGCGGTAACCGACAGGATGACCCAGCGGTTGCCGAACAGCATGTGGGTCAGGTCCCGAAGGTCCAGCTCCTTCCCGGCGTCCGAGCCGGGCCGGTTCACGTTGGGCATCTGCGAATACGGGTAGCGAGGAAGTTGGGCGCGCGGTCGCGAAAAGGCCCTCAGCGGGCCAGCGTGATCACGATGCTGGTGATCGAGAGCAGCGCGCTCACCACGAAAGTGCTGTTGCGGTCGAACCAGCCGCGGCGGTCCACGTAGATCTGGTCGCCCGAGCGTACGTCCATCGAGCTCACGGTCTGGGTGGTGGCCGCGTGCTCGGTCAGCACCTGCCCCCCCCGGACGATCCGGATGCGGCGCAGGTCACCCGTGGGCGTGGCGCCGCCGGCCAGGGCCACCACCCCGGCCAGGCTCACCGTGGGGTCCACCGGGTACAGCCCGGGGCGCGCCACCTCGCCCAGCACGTTCACCCGCCGCAGGGGGGTGATGTTGATGGACGGGTTGCGCAGGTGCGCGCGGTACGCCTCGATCAGCTCGTCGCGCAGCCGCGGGATGGGGATGCCGGTGACCCGCTTGGGCCCGATCAGCGGGAGCGTGACCACTCCGCCCTCGTCCACCGGAAAGTCGCCGCTCATGTCGGCCTCGCGCCAGATCTGGATGCGCACCAGGTCGCCCGGGTTCAGCATGAGCGTGGAGCTGTCGATGGCCGCCGGCAGCGGCTGCTGCTGCTGGGCGGACAGAGGCATGGCGGACAGCACGGCGGCGCCCGCCACGAGGATCGCGAAAAATCGGCGCATGTGTCCCGAACGGCTGACGGAGACTGCCGCGGACCCCGGGGGCCGGCGGCGTGGAGACCGGTAATATAAGCGACCGTCGCGGGGTTACAAGTACGCGCCTGTTCTCGGCTTGCGTCCGAAGGAACGTCCGGCTATTCTGCGCCCGCTCCGGCCGGGCGGGTGCCTGGAACCGGGAACGCGTCCAGACCGAGACCGAAGCTACATGAAAATCGCGGTGGTGGGAACGGGGTACGTGGGGCTGGTGGCGGGCGCCTGCCTGGCCGAGACGGGAAACCAGGTCGCGTGCGCCGACATCGACCGGGCCAAGATCGACCGCCTGAACGCCGGCGAGATCCCCATCTACGAGCCCGGCCTGGAGCCGCTGGTGGAGCGCAACCTGCGCGAGGGGCGCCTGTCGTTCACCACCGACGTGTCTGCCGCCGTGGCCGCGGCCGAGGTGGTGTTCATCGCCGTGGGCACGCCGCCGGGCGAGGACGGCTCGGCCGACCTGAAGCACGTTCTCGCCGTCGCCGAGACCATCGGGCGCAGCATGCCGGACGACGGCCCCGAGAAGATCGTCATCACCAAGAGCACGGTGCCGGTGGGCACGGCCAACAAGGTGCGCGACGCCATCCGCCGCCACACCGCGCGCCGCTTCCACGTCTGCTCCAACCCCGAGTTCCTGAAGGAGGGCGCCGCGGTCCAGGACTTCATGAAGCCCGACCGCGTGGTGGTGGGGGTGGACTCGGAGCACGCCCGCGACCGGCTGGCCGAGCTGTACGCCCCCTTCGTGCGCACCGGCAACCCGGTGCTGTTCATGGACATCGCCTCGGCCGAGATCACCAAGTACGCGGCCAACGCCATGCTGGCCACGCGCATCTCGTTCATGAACACCATCGCCGCGCTGTGCGAGGCGGTGGGCGCCGACGTGGGCGAGGTGCGGCGGGGGATCGGCAGCGACGAGCGCATCGGCCCGGCCTTCCTCTTCGCCGGCATCGGCTACGGCGGGAGCTGCTTTCCCAAGGACGTGAAGGCGCTGGTGCACACCCTCTGCGAGTGCGGGGTCGACCCGGCCATCCTGGAGGGGGTGGAGAAGGTGAACGCGCAGCAGAAGGGCGTGCTGGTCGAGCGGGTGACGGAGCGCTTCGGCGCCGACCTCTCGGGGCGCACCTTCGCGGTGTGGGGGCTGGCCTTCAAGCCCGAGACCGACGACATGCGCGAGGCGCCCTCGCTCACCATCGTGCGCCGGCTCTGCGAGGCGGGGGCCACGGTGCGCGCGCACGACCCCGAGGCAGGGCACGAGGCCGAGCGGCACTTCGCCGACCTGCTGGCCGGCGGCGCGCTGGAGCTGTGCCCGCGCAACTACGACTGCCTTCCCGGCGCCGACGCGCTGCTGGTGCTGACCGAGTGGGCGCCGTACCGCGTTCCCGACTTCGACCGCATCCGCGCCGGGCTGGCCCAGCCGGTGGTGTTCGACGGGCGCAACCTCTGGGATCCCGCGCGCATGCGCGAGATGGGGTTCGAGTACGTGTCCGTGGGCCGCGCGCCGGCGTACCCGCCGCCCTCGGTGGTGCCCGCCCGGCCGGCCGTGGCCGGCGCCGCGAGCTGAGGGGCGGCGCGCGCATGAAGGTCCTCATCACCGGAGCCGCGGGGTTCCTGGGCTCGCACCTGTGCGACCGCTTCCTGGCCGAGGGGCACCAGGTGGTCGGGATGGACAACTTCATCACCGGCCACCCCGACAACATCGCGCACCTGTTCGGGCGCGGCGACTTCTCCTTCGTCCGGCACGACGTCACCAACTTCATCTACGTCGAGGGCCCGCTGGACGGGGTGCTGCACTTCGCCTCGCCCGCCTCGCCCGTCGACTACCTGGAGCAGCCGATTCCCACGCTGAAGGTAGGGTCGCTGGGGACGCACAAGGCGCTGGGGCTGGCCAAGGCCAAGGGCGCGCGCTTCCTGCTCGCCTCGACCAGCGAGGTGTACGGCGACCCGCTGGTGCACCCGCAGCCCGAGAGCTACTGGGGCCACGTGAACCCCGTGGGCCCGCGCGGGGTGTACGACGAGGCCAAGCGCTTCGCCGAGGCGATGACGATGGCCTACCACCGCTTCCACGGGGTGGAGACGCGCATCGTGCGCATCTTCAACACCTACGGCCCGCGGATGCGTCCCGGCGACGGGCGCGTGGTGAGCAACTTCATCGTGCAGGCGCTGCGCGGCGAGCCGCTCTCCGTCTACGGAGACGGGTCGCAGACGCGCTCGTTCTGCTACGTGGACGACCTGGTGGAGGGGATCTTCCGCCTCTTCCACTCCGACCGCGTGGACCCCACCAACATCGGCAACCCCATCGAATTCACCGTGCAGCAGCTGGCCGACCAGGTGCTGGAGATGATCCCGGGGACCGGCTCGGTCGTGCAGCGCCATCCCCTTCCCGAGGACGACCCCAAGGTGCGGCGCCCCGACATCACCCTCGCGCGCGAGGTGCTGGGGTGGGAGCCCAGGGTGCCGCTGCGCGAGGGGCTGGAGCGCACCATCCCCCACTTTCGCACGCTGGTGGAGCGGCACGACCTGTCCGCCCGCACGCTCTAGCCATGACCATCGTGGTGACCGGCGGCGCCGGCTTCATCGGCGGCCACGTCTGCCGGCGGCTGCTGGACCGCGGCGAGCGCGTGGCCGCGGTCGACAGCTTCGACTCGTTCTACGACCCGGCCATCAAGCGCGCCGCGGTGGCCGAGCTGGCCGCGAGCGACCGCTTCCGCCTGGTGGAGGCCGACATCCGCGACCCGGATGCCGTCGCCGCGGGACTCGCCGCGGCGGGCGCCGGGCCGGGCGAGGTGGCGGCGATCGTGCACCTGGCCGCGCGCGCCGGGGTGCGCCCCTCGCTGGAGCAGCCCGAGGTCTACGCCGACGTGAACCTCACCGGCACGGCGGCCATGCTGGAGCTGGCGCGGCGGCTGGGGGTGCGCGACTTCGTCTTCGGCTCCAGCTCCAGCGTGTACGGGAACAGCGCGCCGGTACCCTTCCGCGAGGACGACGCGGCGGCCGACCCCATCTCTCCCTACGCGGCCACCAAGCGCGGGGGCGAGCTGCTGTGCCGCACCTGGAACCACCTGTACGGCCTCTCCATCGTCTGCCTGCGCTTCTTCACCGTGTACGGGCCCCGGCAGCGGCCGGACCTGGCGATCCACAAGTTCGCGCGGCTGATGGCCGAGGGGCGCCCCATCCCCCTCTTCGGCGACGGGTCCACGCGGCGCGACTACACCTACGTGGACGACATCGTGCAGGGGGTGGAGGCGGCGGTGGACTTCGCCGCGGCGCACCCCGGCTGCTTCGAGGTCTTCAACCTGGGCGAGAGCGACACCGTCACCCTCTCGCGCCTGGTGGAGCTGCTGGGCGAGGCGATGGGGGTGGAGCCGAAGATCGACCGCCAGCCGCCGCAGCCGGGCGACGTGGAGCGCACCTGCGCCGACATCTCCCGCGCGCGGGAGATGCTGGGGTACGACCCGCGGACGCGGATCGAGGACGGGATCCCGCGCTTCGTGGAGTGGTTCCGGGGCTCACGGGGAGAGACGCCGTGATCGACTTCCACAACCATCTCCTTCCCGGGGTGGACGACGGCGCGGCCGACCTGGACGAGACGCGCGCGGCCATGGCCGAGTTCCGGGCGCAGGGGGCCACGGGGATCATCGTCACCCCGCACTTCCAGGCCTCGGTGGCCGGCCGGCCGGAGGAGATGGCGGGCGCGATGGGGGCGCTGGACGCCGCGTGGGAGGCGGTGCGCGCCATGGCGGCGGCCGAGTTCCCCGATCTCCGCCTGCAGCGCGGGGTGGAGGTGCTGCTCGACACGCCCACCCCCGACCTTTCCGACCCCCGCATCCGGCTGGGAGGCAGCGCGCTGGTGCTGGTGGAGTTCCCCTTCTTCAGCGTTCCGCCCCACGCCGAGAACGTGCTGTTCGAGCTGAAGCTGCGCGGGTGGACGCCGGTGATCGCGCACCCCGAGCGCTACTCCAACCTGGCGGCGGACCTGGCCGCGGCGGGCGAGTGGAAGCGGATGGGGGCGTTCCTGCAGGTGAACGCCGGCTCGGTCCTGGGAAAGTACGGACCCGAGGCGGCCGAGCGGGCGTGGGGGCTGTTGAGGGGCGGGCTGGCGGATTATGTTTGCAGCGACTACCACGCCCGCGGAACGCTGCACACCACCGCCTTCCTGGCCGCGCTGGAGCGCGCCGGGGGAGAGCTGCAGGGGCGCCTGCTGACCCGCGAGAACCCCGAGCGCCTCTGGCGCGGCGAGCCGCCGGTCGCGGTGCCGCCGCTTCCCGGCAAGCCCTCGGTCTGGCAGAAGCTCTTCCGCCGCGGGTAGCCGCTTCCGCGCTCCTTTCGAACTCGACGTCTCCTGCCCCCGTCCATGACCGTTCCCGTCACCGAGCCCAAGATCGTCCCCAAGCCGTGGGGGCGCGAGATCTGGTACGCGCACGAGGAGCGCTACGCGGGAAAGATCATCGAGGTCACGCGCGGACACGCGCTGTCGCTGCAGAAGCACGAGCGGAAGATGGAGACCATGTACCTGCTCTCCGGCCGCCTGCTGTACCACTTCAACGGCACCGACTTCGAGATGGCGGCGGGGCAGTGCATCACCGTGCGCCCCGGCGACGTGCACCGCGTGGAGGCGCTGGAAGACGCGGTGATCCTCGAGGTGAGCACCCCCGAGCTGGACGACGTGGTGCGCCTGGAAGACCGCTACGGCCGCGCCGGCACCTGACCGCGGCGACGGCAGTCGTCGTGGCCGGCATCCGATTGTCCCGGCCAATATCGCATCGATACTCCTGCGTTCGCGCCTCCTCATCGAGCCGGTGGCGCGTTCGTGCTTTGAAGGACGCGGGGGATTGGACCGGATGTGAGATGAAGGACGCCGGACACGGGAGACGGAACGTCGCGGCGGCTTGATGGGGGTGGGCGGGATGGATATCTTCCCCCGCCTTTTTCCTTTCCAGGTTCACCGACCCGAGAGGTCTGCATGGCGCTGGACCCTGCCGTCGAGCAGACGATCGCGCGGGCCAAGGAGAGCTTCGCGCGCGGCGCGTACGTGGCCGCGCTCGAGGACCTGCAGGGCGTGGCCGAGCGGCACCCGGCGTTCGCCGACGTGCAGAACCTGATCGGGCTGTGCCTGTCGCTGCTGGGGCGCGGCGAAGAGGCGCTGCCGGCCTTCGAGCGCGCCACCGAGCTGAACCCCGGCTACGTGGAGGCGCACCTGAACCGCGCCATCACGCTGAACGACCTGGGGCGCACCGACGAGGCGCGCGAAAGCTTCCAGCGCGCCGCCGAGGCCGACGAGGAGAAGTCGGGCGGGCGCTTCAGCAGCGCGGCGGCGGCCAAGCTGGCCAACATGCACGCCGAGCTGGGCGATACCTACGCCGCCGCCGGCGCGGGCGACGAGGCGCTGGAGGAGTACCGCAAGGCCGCGGCGCTGCGCCCGCAGTTCCTGGACATCCGCAACAAGCTGGCACGCACGCTGATCGAGCTGGGCCGCGCCGACGAAGGCGTGGCCGAGCTGGAGTCGATCCTGGACCGCCGCGCGTCGTTCGTGGCCGCCCGCGCCAACCTGGGGCTGGCGCACTACCGCGCCGGCCGCCTGGACGACGCCGAGCGCGAGTGGCGCCGGTGCGAGCAGCAGCAGCCGGACAACGCGCAGGTCTCCGGCTACCTGGGGATGCTGGCGAGGCAGCGCGAGGCGAGCTGATCGGACGAAGTGCGGAAGTACGGAAGTACGAAAGGGCAGTCCTCCGAACTTCCGCTTTTGCCCGCTCGTCGCTGGATGGTTGGACGAAGATGGAACGAGGCTGCCGGAACCGCACGGCATGCTGACAAGTACGAATGCGCCGCGCCGGGCGCGCCGCCGAAACGGCAGCCCCTGCGCGGCGCGCGCCTTGCGGACCCCCGCCCCAGTGCCGGAATGCACCGGGGCCACACGGAATGAACAAGCCCCCGCCCGGCGGGGTACTCGGCTTCCATGACCAGAACCCGACTCGGGCGCAGGCTCGCCCCCGCGCTCATGGCAGCGCTTTTCCTGCCCGCCTGCGCCGTCTTCAAGAAGGAGCTTCCGCTCACCCCGGAGATGGCGTACGTGCGCGGCATGGCCGCGTACCAGGCCCACCGCTATCCGCGCGCCGCGGAGCTCATCAAGCGGTGGGTGGACGCCAACTCGGCGGGCGACGCGCGCATGCCGCAGGCCCTGCTGGCGCTCGGGATCTCGCACATCCACACCGGCGAGTACCTGACCAGCGCCTCGGAGCTGCTGCGCCTCATCACCGACTACCCGCAGCAGGCCGAGCAGCAGGAGGCCCGCTACCGGCTGTGCGAGGCGTACCACAACCTGTCGCCGCGCGCGCAGCTGGACCAGCAGTACACCGAGACCGCCATCACCTACTGCGAGAGCTTCGCGCAGTACTACGGCGCGACGGCGCAGGCCGACACGGTGCGCACGTGGGTGAAGGAGATGCGCGACAAGATGGCGTACAAGTCGTACCTGAACGGGATGTTCTACTACCGCCGGGGTGCGTACGACGCCGCCGCCATCTACTTCCACGACACCGCCAACGGCTTTCCCGACACCCCCTGGGCGCCGGCGTCGCTGGCCCGGCTGGTGGAGACGTACGGCAGGATCAACTACCGCGAGGAGGCCGACGAGGCCCGCCAGCGGCTGCTGCGCGACTTCCCGCAGAGCGCCGAGGCGCGCGCGCTGTCGGCCGCGCCCGCGCCGGCGCCCGCCGACTCGGCGGCGCGCACCGCGGCCTCGCCCGCCGCGCCCACGCCGTAGCGCGCGGAAGTGGCCACGGGGGCAGAGGGCGGCGCGGCAAGGCTGGGCGTGTTCGGCGGCACCTTCGACCCGCCGCACCTGGGGCACCTGGTGGCCGCCTCGGACGCCGCGCTGGCGCTGAAGCTGGACCGCGTGCTGTGGATCCCCGCCGCGGTGCACCCGTTCAAGCTGGGTGCCGTGGCGGCACCGCCCGAGGCCCGGCTGGAGATGGTGCGCGCGGCGGTCGCGGGCGACGAGCGCTTCGAGGCGTGCGACCTGGAGCTGCGCCGTGCCGGTCCGAGCTACACGGTGGCCACGCTCCGGGAGCTGCACGCGCGGCACCCCGGAGCGGAGCTTTTCTTCCTGACCGGCGCCGACAACCTGCGCGAGCTCCCGCAGTGGCGCGAGCCCGACGAGGTGGTGCGGCTGGCGCGGCTGGTGGTGGTGTCGCGCGGCGGCGAGGGAGTGCCCGCGGGGCTCGCGTATCCCGCCATGGCGGTGCCGGTCACGCGGGTCGACGTGTCGAGCACCGAGGTGCGGCGCCGCATCGGCGCGGGGCAGACGGTGCGGTACCTGGTGCCCCAGGCGGTGCGAGAGGTGATCGCGCGGCTGGGGCTGTACCAGACCAATCTCTAGAAACGAAGAGCGGAAGGGTTCTTTCCCGATGTTGAAGAGCGTGATCCGGGCGGTGTTCGGCACGCGCCACCAGCGCGAGCTGAAGCGCCTGCAGCCGATCGTGGACGAGATCAACCGCCACTTCGAGCGCCTGCAGGGCGTGAGCGAAGAAGAGCTGAAGGCGCAGACCGACAAGTTCCGCGCCTACATCCGCGAGGCCACGGCCGACCTGCAGGCCGAGGTCGACGAGCTGCGCGAGAAGAAGCGCAGCTCCGAGAGCGCCGCCGAGCGCGAGCAGCTGGCGGTGGACATGGGGCGCGTGGAGAAGGAGCTGAAGAGCGCCACCGAGGCCGCGCTCGACGAGATCCTTCCCGAGGCCTTCGCCACCGTGAAGGCGGCGTGCGCGCGGCTGGTGGGCACCGAGGTGGCCGTCACCGGCCAGGCCCTCACCTGGGACATGGTGCCCTACGACGTGCAGCTGATCGGCGGGATCGTGCTGCACCAGGGGAAGGTGGCCGAGATGGCGACGGGCGAGGGGAAGACCCTGGTCGCCACCCTGCCGCTGTACCTGAACGCGCTCACCGGCCGCGGCGCGCACCTGGTGACGGTGAACAGCTACCTGGCCCAGCGCGACAGCGAGTGGATGGGCCACGTGTACCGCTATCTGGGGCTGACGGTGGGGTGCATCGACCTGCACGAGCCCAACGGCCCGGAGCGGCGCGAGGCCTACCACGCCGACATCACCTACGGCACCAACAACGAGTACGGCTTCGACTACCTGCGCGACAACATGGTGCACGCGCTGGAGCAGCGCGTGCAGCGCGCCCACGCCTACGCCATCGTCGACGAGGTCGACAGCGTGCTGATCGACGAGGCGCGCACGCCGCTCATCATCAGCGGCCCCGTGGGCAACGAGACCAACGAGGCGTACGCGCGCTACAACCCGTCGGTGGCCGACCTCTTCCGCCGGCAGACGCGCATCGTGAACGAGCTGATCGCGCAGGCCGAGAAGGACATCGCCGCGGGCGACCCCTACTCGGCCGGCGAGCGGCTGTTCCTGGCTCGCCGCGGCACCCCGCGCAACAAGCGCCTGCTGAAGCTGCTTTCCGACGACCCCGGGCTGGTGAAGACCATCGGCAAGGTCGAGCGCGACTACATGCAGGAAAAGAAGGTGCACGAGCTGGAGGAGCAGCTCCTGTTCTCGATGGACGAGAAGGGGCACAACGTGCACCTGACCGACCAGGGGCTGGACGTGCTGGCGCCGGGCGAGCACGACGCGTTCATCGTGCCCGACATCAGCGAGGAGGTGCACCGCGTGGAGATCGACCCCGAGCTGGGGGTCGACGAGAAGCGCGACGCCATTGCCGCGCTGGAGCGCGAGTACGCGGAGAAGAGCGAGAAGATCCACGTCATCCACCAGCTGCTGAAGGCGTACACGCTCTTCAACAAGGACGAGCAGTACGTCATCCAGAACGGCGAGGTGATGATCGTGGACGAGTTCACCGGCCGCATGATGCAGGGCCGGCGCTGGTCCGACGGGCTGCACCAGGCGGTGGAGGCCAAGGAGGCGGTCTCGGTGAAGGCCGAGACGCAGACCATGGCCACCATCACCATCCAGAACTACTTCCGCATGTACGACAAGCTCGGCGGCATGACGGGCACCGCCGAGACCGAGGAGGGCGAGTTCCACCAGATCTACGGGCTGGACGTGATGGTGATCCCCACCAACCGCCCCGTCCAGCGCGACGACCGCCACGACCTGGTCTACAAGACCAAGCGCGAGAAGCTGAACGCCATCATCACCGAGGCGCAGCGGCTGCACGCCATGGAGCTCCCCGTCCTGGTCGGCACGGTGTCGGTCGACGTCTCCGAGACGCTGTCGCGGATGCTGAAGCGCGCCGGGGTGCCGCACGAGGTGCTGAACGCCAAGCAGCACCAGCGCGAGGCCGAGATCGTGGCGCGCGCCGGGCAGCCGGGGGCCGTGACCATCGCCACGAACATGGCCGGGCGCGGCACCGACATCAAGCTGGGGCCGGGCGTTACCGATCCGCGCACGGTGGCGTGGCTGAAGGAGCGCGGGGTGGACCTGAAGCTGGTGGGCACCCTGCCGGACCCGGAGCAGAGCGAGGACCTGTCGGCCAAGCCCGACGACTACCTGGTCGAGTCGGGCGGGCTGCACATCATCGGCAGCGAGCGGCATGAGAGCCGGCGCATCGACCGGCAGCTGCGCGGCCGAGCGGGCCGCCAGGGCGACCCGGGCGCCAGCGAGTTCTTCCTGTCGCTGGAAGACGACCTGATGCGCCTGTTCGGCTCCGACCGCATCGCCGGGATCATGGACCGGCTGGGCGCGCAGGAGGGCGAGGTCATCACCCACCCGTGGATCACCAACTCGATCTCGGGCGCGCAGCAGCGGGTGGAGATGCAGAACTTCGAGGCGCGCAAGCGGCTGCTGGACTACGACGACGTGATGAACCAGCAGCGCGAGGTGATCTACGACCTGCGCACCTTCGCGCTGGAAGGCGGCGGCGAGCTGCAGGGCGAGGTGTGGGAGATGATCGAGCGGTCGCTGCCGCCGATCGTCGACGAGTACACCGAGGGCGCGCACCCCGAGGAGTGGGACCTGGCGGGGCTGCGGCAGCGGCTGACGCTGGACTTCTTCCTCACCGCCGACCGCTTTCCCGGCCCCGACGGCGAGGGAGGCGACGACTTCGAGAGCCGCCAGGAGGTCGCCGACTACGTGCAGGAGCTGGCGCACGAGGCCTACCACCGCAAGCTCGACCAGTTCGGCGAGGCGGGCGACGCGGTGCTGCGCTTCATCGTGCTGTCCACGATCGACGAGAAGTGGAAGGACCACCTCTACGACCTGGACCACCTGAAGGCGTCGATCGGGTTCCGCGGGTGGGGGCAGAAGGACCCGCTGGTGGAGTACAAGGCCGAGGCGTACGACATGTTCGAGTCGCTGATGCGCGACCTGTACCTGTCGGTGGCGCGCTTCGCCTTCCGCGCGCAGATCGCGCCGCCCGAGCAGGCGCCGCCCCCGCCGCCGCTTTTCTACGGCGGCCCCGGGCAGCCCGGCGAGCCGGTGGAGGCCAGCTACGGCGGCGAGGAGACCCCCGCCCCCGAGGCGCCGCCGGCCCCGCGCCCGCGCTCGTCGCTGGGGATCAACCCGTACGCGGCGGTTCCCCCCTCCGCGCGGCAGCTGCGCACCAACCGCGAGGAAGCCGGCGCCGCGAAGCCCGCCGCGCAGGCGGCGGTGGGGCGCAACGACCCGTGCCCCTGCGGGAGCGGGAAGAAGTACAAGAACTGCCACGGGCGGGGCTGACGTTCGGCAGGGGACAGGGGAAAGCAGCGGGGCGGCGTGCCGGGAGGCGCGCCGCCCCGCTTCGCCATGCGGGAAGTGGGAGAAGGTTCTGGACAGGGGGAGAGCACTTTCGTATTTTGTTCGGTGTGCGCTCGGCGTTCACCTTTTGCGGGGGTTCATCATGCACTTCACGATCAAGCAGTGGCCCGCCGACGACCGTCCGCGCGAGCGGGTGCGCGCGCTGGGAGTGCGGGCGCTGTCCACCCGCGAGCTGCTGGCGCTGCTGGTGGAAACCGGGCAGCCGCCCCGCGATGGCCGGCCCGGGCGCACCGCGCTGGAGCTGGCCACCGACCTCCTGGCCGCCTTCCACGGCGAGGACGGCGGCGATTCGCTGCGGCGCCTGATGAGCACGCCGCTGTGCGTGCTGGCGGGCCGCGTCGCCGGGATCGGCGAGGCCAAGGCCGGGCGTATCCTGGCCGCGCTGGAGCTGGGGCGCCGCGCCGCCGAAGAGGCGCGCCCCGGGCGCGTGCGCGTGCAGGACGCCCGCGACGTGTACGAGCGCTTCCGCTTCCGCATGCGCGACATGGACCAGGAAGAGTTCCACATCCTGGTCCTGAACGTCCAGAACGAGATCCTCCGCGAGGTTTTCATCAGCCGCGGCACCCTCGACGCCTCGCTGGTGCACGCCCGCGAGGTGTTCCGCCACGCGCTGCACGACGGCGCCGCCTCCATCGTGCTGGTGCACAACCACCCCAGCGGTGAGCCGGCGCCCTCGCCCGACGACCGCCTGATCACCTGGGAGCTGGTGCAGGCCGGCGACCTGCTGGGCGTGCCCGTCTCGGACCACGTGATCATCGGCGAGGGGCGCTACTTCTCGTTCGGCGAGCGCGGCCAGCTGCGCCAGGGGGCGGAGGCACCCCGGGCGCTCGCGGCGGCGTAGCCGCGGTGCGCGGCGGCGAGCGGCGACGGAGCGTTCCGGTCGCCGTTGGAATGCGGCGCTGGGACGAGGAAGGCGGAGATCGTGCCCCGGACCGGGTCGGGAACTTGCGGGTGGCGCACGGGGGACGTGACCAGCGCTCCGCGTGTGTTTACATTGAAGGCATGAGCGTGCTTCCGCCGATCTCCGCACTCGTGTTCCGGCCCCGCCCGTCCCCCCGGGATGGGCGGGCGCTTGTGGCGCCCCGTTGCCGGGTGGGCCGCTGATGGCCACCTCCGCCCCCGCCGTGCTGGAAGGCGACGCGCTGGAGCACGCGCGCGCCATCCTCCCGCCGCACCTGTTCGCGAGCATCGAGAGCTACGCCGTCCGGCTGGACCTGGAGCTGGTGACGCGCGCGTACGAGTTCAGCAGCGTGGCGCACGCGGGGCAGAAGCGCCGCTCGGGCGAGGACTACGTCACCCACTGCGTGGAGGTGGCCGCCATCCTGGGCGACCTGCACCTGGACTCGGTGACCATCGCCAGCGCGCTGATCCACGACGTGGTCGAGGACACACCCGCCACCATCGACGACGTGCGCGAGGCGTTCGGTGACGAGGTGGCCACGGTGGTCGACGGGCTGACCAAGCTGGCCAAGGTGCAGTTCCGCACCAGCACCGAGCAGCAGGTTGAGAACTTCCGCAAGCTGCTGCTCTCGATGGCGCAGGACGCCCGGGTGATTTTGGTGAAGCTGGCCGACCGGCTGCACAACATGCGCACGCTGGACTACCTCTCCGAGGAGAAGCGGCGCCGCATCGCGCTGGAAACGCGCGAGATCTACGCGCCGCTGGCGCACCGGCTGGGCGTGGCCACCATCAAGTGGGAGCTCGAGGACCTGTGCTTCAAGTTCCTGGAGCCCGACGCCTACCGCGACCTGGCCAAGAAGATCAGCGAGAAGCGGCGCGAGCGCGAGGAGCTGGTGGAGCGCATGCGCGAGCCGCTGCAGTCCGAGCTGCTCGAGGCGGGGATCGACGCCGAGGTCACCGGACGCCCCAAGCACCTGTGGTCCATCTACCGCAAGATGGTGCGGCGGCAGAAGAGCTACGAGGAGATCTACGACCTGATGGCCATGCGGGTGATCGTGGAGACGGTCACCGACTGCTACCACGCGCTGGGGGTGATCCACAACCGCTGGACGCCGCTGACGGAGCGGTTCCACGACTACATCGCCACGCCGAAGAGCAACATGTACCGGTCGCTGCACACGACCATCTTCGGCCCCGGCGGGCGGCTGTACGAGATCCAGATCCGCACGCGCGAGATGCACCGCACCGCCGAGTACGGCATCGCGGCGCACTGGAAGTACAAGGAGGGGCGCGCCACCGACGACGTGGACGAGACGCTGACCTGGTTCCGCCAGGTGCTGGAGTGGCAGCAGGAGACGAAGGAGCCGGAGGAGTTCATGGAATTCCTCCGC
>NZ_DATIND010000136.1 GCF_035474595.1 Longimicrobium sp. | reverse complement strand
CCGCTCAAGACTAGGGAGACGTCATCCTGAGGCCGGCCACAGTGCAAGCTGAATCTGCACAGGTATTTGCAGGCCGAAGGATCTATAGCCGGTGCCGCACGTTCGCTGAGGAAATGCACAGCCGATCCTCGAAATCGGTATTAGAACGGGTCGGGCATTACGCGGTACTCGTAGCCGCAGTCGCATCTCCGCGAGTATTGTGTGTCCCGGATACTTCTCCCTTTCCTCCGAACCAATCTCTCGAAGCCGCAGTGTCACTGCCCGACCTTCCACTGATCCCGCAAAGTCGAGAGTGTCCTCCAAGACGTGCAGTTCAGGGACAAAGAACTGCGCTCTAACAACAATTTGGTCCATCGCTCCGCTCCGCGAGAAAGAAGGCCCGCCGCATCACCGCCGGCCGGACCGGGCCGAGCGAGGCGAGGTCGTCGTCGGCCTCGACCTCGCGCCAGAAGGCATCCTCATCCTCGGCTGTGCCCATCACCACCCACGGCGCGCCGAACCGCGTCTCCGCGACCCACATGTCGACCTCGCCTCCGCCGGCCCCGTCCATCAGCTCGTCCCCCGCCGGATACGCCTGCAGCTCG
Source organism: Longimicrobium sp. (assembly GCF_035474595.1). Classification (NCBI taxonomy): domain Bacteria; kingdom Pseudomonadati; phylum Gemmatimonadota; class Longimicrobiia; order Longimicrobiales; family Longimicrobiaceae; genus Longimicrobium; species Longimicrobium sp. The sequence goes on along the minus strand of NZ_DATIND010000136.1, from coordinate 20,796 downwards.
CCCGCGAGACTCACCTCGTGGCCGGCACCGCAGATCCGCGCCAGCACCTCCGCCTCGTATAGCCGGATCAGCGCCTGCCGCTTTCGCTCGGCCACGCCGGCGGCGTGGTCGTACGCACCCGCGTTCGCGTTGCTGAACTCCGGCTGCCCCACGCGCACCAACAAGTCGTGCCGGCACCCCGCAGCGGCGTTCCGAAAGGCGTGGAGGGTGAAGATGGTGAGGGGACGCCCATCGAAATCGACGTAGGAGATGGTACTTGATGCAGGGCTAATCAGGCGATCATCGCCGATCGATGATCGCCTGATTTACGGCTTCGACGATCTGCTCGATGTGCTCACGGTCGGGGCTTTGAAGAGCTTGGCTTTCCCCGGACGCGCTTCCGATCTGCACGACATACGATTTCTGCGACATCACCACGGCGCCCACACCGGCGAATACCAGGCCGATGATGCCGACGGCCACAGTCTCGGCACTCGCCAGCGCGATGGCAAGCACACCTCCCACGGCCAGCAGCGCACACCCGCATCCGGATCCCGGTGAACTCTGAACCATCATGACCGAGGTGATGTTCGCCATCGCGTAGGTCTTGCCGTCGATTATTGCGCGGGTGCTCGTGACGGTGGTATCGCCCAGGGAGTAGTAGATCTTTTCGGAGACAACCGGTGCTTCCACCTTCGCCGCGGGTCCTCGCAGCGTGGGCGCCGATCCGCTCTCGTCCGCCAGATCACTCCCGCAGTAACGGCACTTGATTGCGGCATCCTGGATGTCTTCGGCGCAGAACGGGCAGGTTTTCATCGGTTCATGCTTCAGAGGAAATCGCGGCGAATGGATGTTGGATGGAACCAACCTGCACGATTCCCCGTTGTGTGCTTCGGAGGACCGGAGCCTCCGTGCGACTCACAAGCGGCAGCGGGTGCATAGCTCTCCTTGCCGCGCCCCCCGCCGGTCCTGAAATTGCGCAGCCTGCCGCGCGGCTCAGGCACGGACCCGAACGAACCACCCGATGTTCAACTCGCTCCGCAAGCTGCTTCGCCCCACGCTGCGCCAGCAGCTGGAGGACGGCGTCCGCGAGGCCCTGCGGCGCTACGCCGACCGGCGCACCGCCCCGGACCTGCGCGTGTACGTGTCCACCGACCTGGTCCCCGAGGGGATGAGCGCCGGGATATTCGCGCGCGACGAAGCCGACCATCTCCGCCGCTTCGCCGCGCAGTGGGCGCAGGACAACGGCATCGCCCGCGCGGGGATCCGCGTGGAGATCGTGCTGCTCGACACCAAGCGCGAGTTCGCCTTCGTGAAGCCGCTGGGGCTGGTCGAGGAGCCGCAGGCGCAGCCCGACCAGTTCTTCGCCCGCGCCGGCGGCGAGCGCGCGCTCGTCCCCGAGCCGCCCCGAGCGGCACCGGCGCCCGCGCCGTTCGCGCAGCCGCAGGCCCCGTTCGCCGCGCCGCAGCAGGGCGGCGGCGGACGCGGCGCGCTGCTCGAGGTCGTCAGCTCCGAGGTCTGGCGCGACCCCGTGCGCGTGGACGGCGAGCTCACCGTGGGCCGCAAGCCCGAGCCGGGGGTGTTCGCGCTGGGCGACCGCTACATGTCGGGGCGGCACGCGCGCTTCCGCTCCGGCGGCGGGCGGCTGTTCGTGACCGACCTGGATTCCAAGAACCGCACCTTCGTGAACGAGCAGCCCATCGCCCCCAACCAGGAGCTGGAGATGCGCCCCGGCGACACCGTCCGCATGGGCAACACCGTGCTCCGCCTGTCGCGGTTCGACTAGCCCGTGGTCGCCGACACCCTGCTCAACTACGCCCTGCGCGGCGTCTACATCCTGTTCGGAGTGGGCGCCGTGCTGGGGCTCGTCCGCTGGCTGGTGGGCGCCACCCGCGAGCGCCGCGAGCAGTGGGCGCAGCGCATCTCGCTGGGGATGGTGCTGCTGGCCATCGTCTACGCCGTGGGCCACGCGCGGCTGCTGTGGGACCGCGACGAGATCGAGGCCGGGCGCGCCCGCTACGCCCGCTTCGGCGACCCGCGGCTGGCCGAGACCAACCGCGCCGAGGTGCGCGGGTGGATCCTGGACTGCAACGGCAACGACGCCAACGCGCTGGCCCGCTACGCCGTGCGCGAGGGCGAGGTGAAGCGCGTGTACGCCCTGGGCGAGGCCGGCGCCAACCTGGTGGGCGGCGGCGACAGCGCCGAGGTGCGCGACTACACCGTGGAACGCCTGTACGGCCGCCAGCTCCGCGCGCCCATGTCGTTCGCCGAGCGCGGCGAGCTGCACCCGGGGGGGACCGACGTGCGGCTCACCCTCTGCGGCCCGGCCACGCTGCAGGCCCACCGCCTGCTCGAGGGCACGGGGCTGAACGGCACCGTCATCGTGCAGGACGTGCACAACGGCGCGCTGGTGGCCTACGCGGCCAGCGGCACGGCCAGCCAGGCGCCGTTCGGCATCCAGCGCTACGCCCCTCCCGGCTCGGTGTTCAAGCTCGCCCTGAGCGCCCTCTGGTGGGATTCGGGGCAGCGCGACGAGCGGATGCCCTGCCCCAGCGAGGTCAAGGTCTCGGACCGGCGCCCGGCCATCCACAACTTCGAGAGCCACGAGTACGCCAGCCTCGAGGCGCCGCGGGAGATGCTGGTGGTCTCCTGCAACACCGAGGCGATCATGATGTCGATGGAGCTGCGGCGCCGGCTGGGCCCCGAGGCGTACATCGACGGGCTGGAGCGGATGGGCTTCGCCGTGTACGACTCGGTGCCCCCGCGCCGGGCGCTGGACTTCTGGAACACCGGGAACCCGTCGTGGGCGCAGCGCATGTCGCCCCCGCCCAGCCGGGTGAAGCTCAGGCAGGGGCGCCGCTACGACGCCTTCGAGTGGGCGCAGACCGCCATCGGGCAGGGGCCGGTGGACGTGACGCCCATCGCCATCTCCCGCTTCATCTCGGCCATCGGCAACGGGGGGGTGATGCTGCCCGTGACGCTGGAGTACGACCGCCTGGCCGAGCTCCCCGAGGGGCGCCCGATCATGAAGCCGTCGACGGCCACGCGGCTGCAGCAGGCCATGCTGGAGGTGGTGCAGAAGGGGACCGGCGTGCGCGCCATCCCCATCCTGCAGGGAACGGGGTGGAACATGGGAGGGAAGACGGGAACGGCCGACGTGGCCCGCGGCCACATCCCCGACGGCTGGTTCGCGGGGCTGATGTTCGGCCCCGACGGGCAGCCGCGCTACAGCATCGTGGTCTACCTCCGCAACGGCGGGCAGGGCGGCCACTCCGCCGCCCCGGTCGCGGCGATGATGACGCGCTGGATGGCGCAGCAGACCGCGCTGCAGGCCCGCGCCAGGGCGCAGGGGCAGGGAACCGCGCCCGCCGCCCCCCAGCCGCAGCCCGGCCGCGTGCGGGCCACGGAGGAGTCGGACTCGATGCTCGCACCCACCGTCCCCGGCCGCGCCGGGCGCAGGGGAGGGCGGTGATGGCGCTCCGCGACCTCTTCCGCCGCCGCTCGCGCGGCTCGTCGGCCGCCGGGCCGCTGGGCGTGACGGTGCGCGTGAAGGCGCACAACGTTCCCGGCGCGGAGACCTCCGGCCGCGTCTTTCCCGCGCCCATCTGGTGGGGGCTGCTGCTGGCCGTGGTCTTCTACGCGCTGGCGCACGCATCCATCATCCTGGGCGTGTGGCCGGTGCACGGCACCAGCCCCGGCGCGGGCGGCATCCTGCTGCGCGACGCGCTGGCGCTGGTGGCGTGGGGGATCGTGATCCTGGTGCTGCGCAAGGCGCACTACCGCGGCGCGTGGGGGATCGTGGTCCTCCCGGTCATCATCTTCTGCCTTTCGCGCCCCGCGCAGTTCCAGGCCTTCACCGACCCCGCGTACCAGGCCCGCGGCGGCGCCCGGTCGCAGGCCAACGACCTGAAGGCCACGCGCTCGCGGCTGTCGACCATCGACCGCGTGTACTCCGCCGAGCGCAAGGAGCTGGTGTACCAGGGCACGCCGCCGCCGCTCCCCGACCCGTTCAAGACGGCGGTGGGCGAGGAGACGCGCGGCTTCTTCGCCAAATCGGCCACCTACTTCCCGGTCTTCATCGCCCCGCTCCTCGTCCTCGTGGGCTACCTGGTGATCGCGCGGCAGACGTGGCTGCTGCGGTGGATCCGCGACCGGAAGCTGCTGGTGTTCATCCCCGCCATGCTCGTCTTCTTCGGGCTGGCGATGGTGCCCAGCGCGCGGACCACGGGGAAGGTGGCGGGGACCACGCCGTGGGAATTGATCCTCCCCTTCCTGGTGGCGACGTGGGCGGCGGTGCTGGCGGACGATGCCTACAACCTGGCGCGCCCCGGCTCCGTCGTGTCGCCGAGAAGGCTGGGGAGCCTGGTGCTGTACGGGGCGCTGCCGATCGTGCCCTTCCTGATCATCCACGAGCTGGGGCTCAGCATCGTGCTGGCCACCAGCTTCGCGGCCATGCTGCTGGTGGGCACGCGGCGGGGGTGGTGGGCGGCGCTGCTGCTGGTGGTGTGGATGGCGCTGGTGATGCTGGTGTTCCGTACCGACGACCGCTCGCAGACCCGCGCGGCGCTGGCCTACCATCCCTACCGCGACCTGTCGGGGATGGCGCCCGCCGACCAGGAGAAGTGGGCGGGGAAGGTGCACCAGATCAAGCTCTTCGACGCCAACGTCCTCGCGGGCGAGTGGCTGGGCGACGGGCCGGGGCGCGGGCACGGCGAGACGGCGCCCAACGCGGCCGACGACGGCTTCTTCACCCTCATCGCCGCGCAGTGGGGATGGACGGGAGGGGTGGCGCTGGTGCTCGTGTACACCGTATTTCTCGTCGAGCTGCTGACCGCCGCGGTGCGCGAGCGGGGCGCGTACGAGCGGTGCATCGTCACGGGGTTGTCGATGCTGATCGCGGTGCCGTTCTGGCTGGCCGCGCTGGGCGACATGCGGGTGATCCCGCTCACCGGCGTGGCGGCGGCGTTCGCGGCGCACGGCGGGGCCAAGCTGCTGGCCAGCGCCTTCGGCGTGGGCATCATCGCGGGAATCAGCCACCGGAGGACGGAGGAGACGCGGATGGCCGAGGTGCTGGCGCCGCCCGAGGAACGGGTCGAGGCAGACGGGATCCGGGTGCGATGAGCGTGGAATCTCCCGGGCCGGTGCGCGCCTACGGGCTGGTGTTCGACGTGGCCGGGGCCAGCGCGCAGGGCCCGCGGCAGGAAAACCAGGACGCCTTCACGGTGACCAGGTTCCCGCAGCTGGGCCTGGTGGCCGTGGCCGACGGGATGGGCGGGCAGCGCGCGGGGCGCGTGGCGGCCGAGACGGCCATCGAGGCGGTGACCGGAGCCGGCCCCATCCGCTCGCTCGACGCGGCGCGCTACGCCATCCGCTCGGCCGACGACGCGGTGGCGCGGACGGCCGGCGGCGACCCCGCCAAGCTGGAGGGGATGGGCGCCGCGCTCACGGTGATGGCGCTCACGCAGGACCGCGCGGGCGGCGTGGGCTGGCTCGTCGCGAATGTCGGCGACGTGCGCGTCATCTCCCGCTCGCCCGACGGCGTGGTGCGGCTGGAGACGCGCGACCACACCCCCGCCTTCGCGCGCTGGGAGGCGGGCGAGATCGCGCTGGACGAGATCCCCGACAGCCCCGGCGCCAACCGCCTGCAGCGCGCGGTGGGCCACGGCGGCGAGGCCGACACGACGTGGATCCCCGTCCGCGCCGGGTGGACCTTTTTGGTGCACAGCGACGGCGTGACCAAGGCCATGCGCCTGGACGAGCTGGGCGCGGCGATGGCGATGTCCTCGTCGGCCGCCGCCTGCGAGGCCATCGAGCGCAAGGTCGAGGAGCGCGGGCCCGACGACAACTACACCGCCGTGGTGGTCCGCGTGCTGGCGGACGACGGCGCGGCCGCCCCGGGCGACGCCACCCTGCCCAGCCCCGGCCCCGCGCCCCAGGCGGCGCCGCCCTCGCGCCGCGCGGCGGAAGACACGCGCCTGGTGACCGAGACGCGGCGCGGACCCTTCAACCCACCGGACGACGTGAACTCGCGACGCTCGCCGCTCGGCGCCCTGGGCGCGGGGCTGGCCGTGCTGGCGCTTGCGCTGGGCGGATACGGCCTCTTCACCGGGATGCAGGCGCGCGATGACGCGACGGCCGCCCGCGCCGAGACCGCCGCGCTGCAGGCGCGCATCGACTCGCTGGCGCAGCGGGTGCCCCCCGACACCGCGGGGCGGCTTCCCGTGAGCGCCACCGACTCCGGCGCGAAGGCGGCCGCCGCGCCGCCCGCCGCCCCCGCGCCCGCTCCCCGCACCCCGAACGGCCGATGAGCGACCTCCTGCCGCGGACCCCCGAGAGCGCGGACGGCGAGCCGCTGCTGGACACGCTGCTGCGCGAGGCGGTGCCCGAGATCAAGCTGGCGCTGGGCGACCTGATGGACCGCGAGAACCAGCGCGCGATTCCCGACCGCTACGTGAAGATGCTGCCGGAGAGCACGCTGGTGGTCACGCTCCGCCCCGACGCGGCCGAGGCCATCCAGCCGGTGGCCGGCGAGCTGGAGCGCGAGCTGACGGACAGCTGCATGCGCCACGGCTCGCTGTACGACCGCGCGTACCGGGTCCGCCTGCGCGCCGCGCCCAACCCCGGCGCCCCGCTCTTCCGCGTCACCTCGCGCCGCGGCGACGAGCCGGAGCCGGAGCCCTTCCAGGTTCCGCGCCGCCAGCCCGAGCCTACGCCCGCCGCCGCCGAGCCGCTCGCCGCGCCGGCGATCCCCGCGGGCCCGTCCGCCGCAGCCGTCGCCTCCGCCGCGGCGGAGAACGCGACGGTGATCGCGCCGCGCCCGGCGCCCGCGGAGGCGACGGTGATCCACGCGGCCGCGGGGGATGGTGGACGGGGAACGGGGGAAGTGCGCGTCAGTGAGCCCGCGATCGATCCGGATGCGACGCGGCTGGACGGGATCGAGCCGCCGCACGTCGTCTCCGCGGTCGGCCCCGGCGACGGGGGATCGCCACGCTTCGACGCGGAGCGGTTCGCGCTGGTGGTGGAGAACGAGGAGGGCGAGGAGCAGGAGCGCTTCCCCATCCCCGGCGCGCTGACCACCGTGGGACGCGAGACCGACAACCCCGCGCTGCGCGGCGACGTGGCGATCACCAACGCGCCGCACGTGAGCCGCCGCCAGCTGGCGCTGGTCTGGGCGCCGCGCGGGGACCGCCTGGGCTTCACCGTGTACAACGTGGGGCTGAACCCGCTGCACGTGGGCGGCCGCGAGGTCCCCGGCGCCAACCGCGGCAAGGGCGAGCTGGACCTGGGCGAGCTGATGGCCGACCACACCGAGTGGGTGCCGCCCGGCACGGAGATGATCATCGGCGAGCACGGCCCCGTCCTCCGCATCGTCGACACCCGCGAGGGCGAGGCGGACGGCGAGGGCGGGGGAGATGCGCAGCCCGAGGTGGAGGTCGATCCCGACGCGACGCGGTTCGGGTGACGAACCAGGCGCGGTGCTCCTCGAAGCTCACCGATGCTGGATTGGGCCACGCGACGCGCATGAGTTCGAGAGTAGTGCTCCACGCCTGCGCGCCACGATCGAAATTACCCCCTCCCGTTATCGGGAGGGGGTACGCGGCCTGAGCCGCGGGGGGAGGGCCCCACGGGGGGGAAGGGCTCCACGGGCGCCGGACCAACGCACGGTGGGAGGGGTACGCGCGGGCCGAGCCGGATCTTCGTGGATGACACACCCACACCCGGCCGATGCCGTTCCGTCGGTCGCGGGACCGGATCGCCCGACGAGATTTCCTTGAAGCAAGACGAGACCAGAGGCCAATGGCGGGGATAGAATCGCTGCTCCGGGGGCGCGTGCTGGGCGAGCGCTACCGCGTGGAAGAGGTGATCGGGCGCGGCGGGATGGGGGCCGTGTACCGGGCCACCGACGAGCGGCTGGGCCGCCCCGTGGCCGTGAAGGTCATCACCGCCGTCACGGTCGACGCGGAGAGCCGCGAGCGGATGCGCGCCCGCTTCCGCCGCGAGGCCGCCGCCGCCGCCGGCCTGCCGCATCACCCCAACGTCGTTCCCGTGTACGACTACGGGACCGACCCCGACACCTCGCTGGACTACATCGTCATGGAGCTGCTGCGCGGCCGCGACCTGGCCACGCAGCTGCAGCGCTCCGGCCCGCCGCCCCTGGCGCTGGCGCTGCGCATCCTGGTGCAGGCCGCGCGCGGGCTGAACGTGGGCCACCGCAAGGGCCTCATCCACCGCGACGTGAAGCCGGGGAACATCTTCCTGGTGGAGGACGGCGACCCCGGCGAGGTGCAGGTGCGGGTGCTGGACTTCGGCATCGCCAAGGTGATCGACGAGGAAGACACGCAGACCGCGCTCACCCGCGACGGCCGCGCCCCGCTCTCGCCCGCCTACGCCAGCCCCGAGCAGCTGCGCGGCGACGACGCGCTGGCGCCCTCGGCCGACGTCTTCTCCCTCGGTGCGGTGGGCTACCAGCTGCTGACCGGGCAGAAGCCGTACACCGAGGCCGACCGCAACCGCATGTCGGTGGGGATGCCGGTGCCGGCGCCCTCCATCCGCTCGCGCAACCCCGCCATACCGGCCGAGGTGGAGACGGTCATCCTGCGCGCGCTGGAGCACGACCCCGCCGCGCGATTCCCCAACGCCGGCGCCTTCGCCGATGCGGTGGAGGCGGCGCTGCGGCGGCTGGAGGGCACCTCGGCCGCCAACGCCGTCCCCTCCGTCGCCGGGCCGATCGTCGCCAGCGACGAGGACGACGACCGCACCGCGCTGGCGGGGGACGAGGGGACGATGGTTGCCCCGCGTCCGGGAGCAGGCGCCGCCGGGGTCGCGGGCGCGGCGATGGCGGGCGCCGCGGCGGGGTCGCGCCCGCTTACCCCCGCGCCGATGGGCGTGCCGCCGCGCACCGGGCCCGCGATCCCGCCCCCGCGGCGGCGCGTGCAGCCCGAGCCGCGCACGGGAACGCCGCCCATCGTCTGGGTGCTGCTGGTGCTGGCGCTGGCCGCCGCGGGCGCGGCCATCTGGTACGCCATGTCCACGCGCGGCGCGGAGGACCGCAACGACCGGCCGCTCGCCGGATTGCCGGACAGCGCGCAGAAGGACACCACCCGCGACTCGCTGACCGTGGCCGACGCGCCGCGGGTGGACCAGCAGGGGCGCACGCTGCTGCAGCAGGGCCAGTTCGCGCAGGCGGCGGACCTCTTCCGGCAGGCGATGGAGCTGGACCCCGCCCGCGCCGACTACAAGGACCACCTGGCGTTCGCGCTGATCAAGCAGGGCCAGCCCGCCGAGGCCGCCACCCTGCTGGAAGACGCCATCCGCCTGGACCGCAACTACGACCTGGCGTACAGCCACCTGGGCGACGCGCGGCTGGCGCTGGGCGACACCATGGGCGCGGTGATCGCGTTCACGCGCTTCCGCGACATCACCGTGAACCAGCGCGACCGCGCCATCGCCGAGCAGAAGATCGCCGAGCTGACGGCGCCGCGCCCCGCGCCGGTCCCGGTCGACACCACGACGGCGCAGCCGGCCGACACCGCGGCCCCCGCTCCGGCGCCGCCCTCCGCGCCCGCGGACACCGTCCGCATCAGCCCGCCGCGCTGAGCGCCGCCCGTGCGTTGGGAGGTGGCGCTGAAGGGCGGCGGGCGCGCGGAGCTGGCCGCCTACGGCATCGCCGACGCGGAGCACCAGGTGGAGAAGGAGATCCTGGGGCTCTGCCCCGAGGCCCGCGTCGACGTCCTCGAGGTGGCCCGCACTGCCCCCGGGCCGCGCATCGTGGAGGAGTTCGCCGTGCGCTACCGCCTCCGCGCCACCGTTTCCATCGACGCGGAGACGGAAGCCGATGCCCGCCGCGCCGCCCGCCGCACGGTGAACGAGCGCCTCGCCGGGACCCGCTACGCGCGGATCGCCTGGGACGCGGAGTGATTCCGGATCAGCAAGAAAATTGGTTTCACGCAGAGGAGCGGAGAAACAGAGGATGCTCTCTCTGCTCCTCCGCTTCTCTGCGTGATCCCCCATCCTTTCCTGAATTGACTCACGATTCAGGTGGATCGATCCGGTATGGAGCCAGCGAGCCGATCGATCGCGCGGAGGCGCGGAGGACGCGGAGACGTCTTCCGCGCCTCTTTGTCTCCGCGTGAAACTTGCGTCCGTGCGCCCGGTACGACCTCCTTTGCGCCGTCCTGCGAATCTGTTTCCCGCCGTTTCAGGGTGAATCGGGGGACGTTGTTTCGCCTCACCCGTTATCTCGTCCCCAGCCCATCCGGATGCCGAACGCCGCGCCGGCCCGATCGCAGATGTCCCCGCCTCCCGCACCGCACCCGGACTCCCCGCCCGCGGAGACGAGCGGCTTCCGGTGGGAGGCGCGGCACGCGGTGGCCGGGTGGACGAAATCGCCCGGGCTGGCGCTCTCGGTGCTGCTGACGCTGGCGCTGGCGGTGGGCGCGGGGGCGCCGGTGCTCGGCGCGGTGCGGGCGGGGCGCGCGCGGACAGTGCCCTACCTGGACCCGCTGTTGCACGGAACGGAGCGCCTTCCCGGGTGGCTCACCGCGTGGACGCCGGGGGCGACGCTGGTCTCCCGGGTGCAGGACGCGGCCTTCCGCACGCTGCTTTCCATCGTCCTGGTGCTCACGCTCCTGCTGCTGGGAAGCGCGCTGGTGAACGTGCTCACCCTCCTGCTTTCGCGCGCCGCCGTGCGCCGGCCTGAGGTGGCGCTGCGGGCCGTGCTGGGCGCGTCACGGCGGCGGCTGGGCGCGCAGCTGCTGGGCGAGGCGTCGCTCCTGGTGCTGCCGGGGATCGTGCTGGGCGTGGCCGGCGCGGCGCTGGGGGCGTGGCTGCTGAACACGTCGTGGCCGGTGGACCGCGCGCCCTGGGCCCGGCCGCTGCTGCACGGCGGCATCCTGGGCGCGGTGGCGGTGGCGCTGGCGGGGGCGGCGCTGGGCGCGTGGATGTCGCCGGTGCGGCTGGCCTGGAAGGTGGACCTGCGCCGCCATCTGGACAGCGGCGGGCGCGCCACGGCCACGAAGGGCGAGGTGCTGCTCCGCAACGCGCTGGCGGTGATCCAGCTCGGCGCATCGCTGGTCCTGCTCTCGCTGGCCGGGGTGCTGTACCACAGCTTCACCCGTGCGCCCGACGGCCGGGCGCTGGGCTACGATCCCCGCGGGGCGCTGACGGCCCGCATCGACCTCCCCGTCGGGTACACGCCCCCGCGCCGCGCGCGCGCGTGGGACGAGTTGCTGTGGCGCGTGGGCGCCGTTCCCGGCGTGCGCGCCGCGGGCGCGGCCACGGCGGGCGCGTGGGTGGGGTTGGGGACCACGGACCAGGTGGTCTCGGTCTGCCCGGAGTGCTTCGAGGGCGGGTTCTCCAAGCCTGTGAGCACCGGCTTGGCCCGGATCCACGCGGTGAGCCCCGGCTTCTTCCGCGCGCTGGGGGTGCCCATCGTCCGCGGGCGCGAGTTCGGCCCCGGCGACCGGGCCGGAGCGCCGCGCGTGGTGGTGATCAACACCACCTTCGCCTACCGCCTGTTCCCGGCCGGCGAGCCGCTGGGCAAGCTGGTGCAGGTGGGTGGGCACGGGGTGGAGCTGTACCAGGCCTTCCGCTCCGGCGGGGTGTTCGCCGCCGGCCAGGGCGCGGCCGAGGCGCCGGACTCCGTCGGCGGCGACTGGTATCGCGTGGTGGGGATCGTGGGCGAGGTGCGCGGCGGCGGAATCGGCGTGGGCCCGGAGCCGGCGCCGGTGGCGTACGTGGCCGCGCCGCAGCGCCCGCCTTCCGCGGCGGGGCTCGTGGTCCGGGTGGACGGGGATCCGCGCGCGATCGCGCCGGCGGTGGAGCGGGCGGTCCGGGGCGCGGAGCCGCGCGCCGGCTGGGGAGAGGCCATGAGCATGGACGAGTACCTGGCCCGCTTCCGCGCGCCGCTGAAGTGGTTCGCGGAGCTCTTCGGCGTGCTGGCGGCGGTGGTGCTGGTCGTGGCCGCGTCGGGGCTGTACGGGGTGATGGTCTACAACGTGGAGCGGCGCACGCGCGAGATCGGCATCCGCATGGCGCTGGGGGCGCGGCCGCGGCAGGTGGTGCGGATGGTGGTGGGGCAGAGCCTGAAGCTGGCCTGCATCGGGGCCGGGGCGGGGCTCATCGCGGTCGGCAGCCTGGCGCGGCTGCTCCAGGAGATGCTGTTCGGGGTGGACCTGTGGGACCCCGCGCTGTACGGCGGGCTGGCCGCGGTCCTGGCCGCCGTGGCCGTGGCCGCGAGCGTCCGCCCCGCGCGCCGCGCGGCGTCGCTGGACCCCGGCGTGGCGCTGCGGAGCGAGTAGCGGCCCGTCCACCGGAACGGGCGGGGAGCGGCGGTTCCCCTCAGCCGCCGGCGACGGCGGGCACCACCACCAGCTCGTCGCCGCCGCGGACCGGCGCGGCCAGCCCGCCGCGCTCACGGACGTCGTCGTCGTTCAGGAAGAAGCGGACATGCGAGTACGGCCGGCCGGCGGGGTCGCGCAGCCGCTGCCCCAGCGCCGGGTAGCGCTCCGACACGTCAGCGATCACCTCGCCCACGGTGCCGCCGCTGGCCTCCAGCGAGGGCGTTCCCACCAGCACGGCGAGCGACTGCGGCAGCTGCAGCATGACAGGCATGGGGCTCTTCTCCTGGCCGGGATGGTCTTCGCTTTCGCTCGTCCTGCGGTCCGCGTGGAGAGCGTCGGTTTACGGATGGGGGAGGAAGAGAAGATAACCACGCCGCGCCGCCGCCTCCACCCATCTCCCTTCGTCTCCGCCCCCTCCCCGGGTGGAACACGCGCCGGACCCGCGGGGTTCCGGCATGCATCCCGCGGCCCCGATGGACCGGAGGCGTCCGGACCCGGCGCCGCGGAAATCTCCCCCCAGCCCAGCGCTGCATGACGACCTACCGGCTTCCCTCCAGCCTTCGCGCGGTGCCGCCCGAGACCACGCTGGCGCACGCCCGCGAGGCCGCCGTGCGGCTGGGAATCTCGCGCGTGACCGACATCACCCGGCTCGATTCGGTCGGCATCCCCGTGTTCGCCGGCGTCCGGCCGGGCGCGGTGGAGGGGTCGCTGTGCGTGAACGCGGGGAAGGGGGTGCGCGCGATCGACGCCCGGGTGGGCGCGTACATGGAGGCCATCGAGTTCGCCCTGGCCGAGCCCGGCGCCTCGGACGCCGAGGTAGTGATGGCCACCCCGCGCGACGTGCTGGACGGCCACCGCCGCTCCGACGCGGTGCTGGACTTCTGTCCCATCGCCAACCGCGGGTTCGATCTTTCGGCGCCGCTGGCGTGCACCCTCGCGCGCGAGCTGGTGGGGGGCGGAACCACCCTGGTTCCCGCCGAGCTGGTCTTCCTTCCCTACGTGCACCGCCCCGGCACCGGCAACTTCGGGTCGCACTCCAACGGGCTGGCGTCGGGGAACACCGAGGCCGAGGCGCTGCTGCACGGGCTGCTCGAGGTGGTGGAGCGCGACGTCCGCTCCTTCGCCGCGCTGGGGGGCGGGTCGATGATCATTCCGGACGATACGCTCCCGGACCTGGCGCGCGAGCAGCTGGAGAAGGTGCGCGCCGCGGGGCTGGGGATCTCGGTGCGCGTCCTTCCCAACGAGTTCGGCGTCCCCTGCTTCGAGGCGGTGACGTGGGACCCGTACGCGCGCACGCCGCTGTACCTGAACGGGGGATACGGCTGCCACCTGCACCGCGAGATCGCGCTGCTGCGCGCGGTGACCGAGGCGGTGCAGAGCCGGCTGAGCTGGATCCACGGCGGGCGCGACGACCTGCTGGCCCCCTCGCTGCAGGTGGCCGAGCAGCGCACCGCGCTGGCGCGGCAGGCGTCCGAGCAGTTCCGCGCGCACCAGTCGCAGGGCGAGCGGATGGACTACGACGCCGTTCCCGAGCTCGCGGGCGACGCGAGCTCGGTGGACGAGGCGCTGGCCGCCGCGATGGAGCGCCTGCTGGAGCGGGGCGTGCGCCACGTCTGCCTGGTGAATCTCAGCCGCCCCGGCGAGCCGCTGCAGGTGGTGCGCGTCATCGTCCCCCGGCTGGAGTACCTGGACCGTGAGTCGCACCGCGTGGGCCCGCGGCTGCAGGCCTTCATCCGCCAGCGCCGGACCGCGGCGGCCACACCCCCGGCCTGAGATCCGCATCTCCCGGTGCATTTCGTCCCGGTCGCCGGCGGGGAGCGCGCCGCGTACACAGAGCACCTTTTCTGCACCAATTTGTCCAATCACCCGTTTCCATCCGGGATCTCTGGAAGACTGGGGACGCACAGCCGCCGACGCATCGCTCTCCATCACCCCCCGCCGTCCCTCCATCTCCCGATTGCCGTAATTCCCTGCCGCCGCCCAATCTCCCGGAATGTCTCACCGCGGAACCGGGGGGAGATGGCGGGGTTTGCCGGAGATGGAGCGTTTTCCGGAGAAGCCTGTCGCCCTGCGTGGGATGCGCCCGGTGTGCACTCGCTTGGGGCCGCTGGATGTGCGGTTGGGGGTTGACCCTTCCCGTGCGGCTCCGTTAGCGTTGCTCCACCGGCCCGTTCTCCCGCTCCTCGTCGTCCGCGCTCCGCGCGCGCAACCGGCACCCCCACGCGCTGCCGCATGATCCGTCTGGGCTCCAGCCTCCGCGCCGTCGCTCCCGAAGCGACGCTCGTGCACGCCCGCGCCATGGCGGAGCGGCTGGGCGTCTCGCGCGTGACCGACGCCACCCGGCTGGACCGCATCGGCATCCCGGTGTTCACCAGCGTGCGCCCCGGCGCCGCGCCGGGAACGCTGTGCGTGAACTCGGGCAAAGGGGTGCGGCCGGTGGACGCGCAGGTGGGCGCGTACATGGAGGCCATCGAGTTCGCGCTGGCCGAGCCGGGAGCGTCGGAGGTGCGGCCGGAGCTGGCCACCGCCCGCGACGTGCTGGACGGCCACCGCCGCCCCTCGGCCATCCTGGACTTCTGCCCCAGGCTGCAGCAGGGCTTCGACCTGGACGCCCCGCTGGCGGTGGTCGAGACGCACGACCTGGTCACCGATGCGCCCGCGCGCGTTCCCGCCGAGCTGGTGCTGCTTCCCTACGTGGCCCCGCTGGTGGACGCGCCGGGAACGGGGAGCTTCGGCTCGCACTCCAACGGCCTGGCCTCGGGGAACAGCGTGGCCGAGGCCACCCTGCACGGGCTGCTGGAGGTGATCGAGCGCGATGTGCGCTCGTTCCAGGCCATCCGCGACACCTCGCGCCGCGTGCGCACCGAGTCGCTGCCGCCGCCCGCGCGGGAGCAGGTGCGGCGGGTGGAGGCCGCGGGGCTGGAGATCTGCGTCCGCTGGCAGCCCGACGGCTTCGGCACGCCCTGCTTCGAGGCGCTGATATGGGACCGCTTCGCCCGCGGCTCGCTGGCCATCAACGGCGGCTACGGCTGCCACCTCTTCGCCGAGATCGCCCTGCTGCGCGCCATCTCCGAGGCCGCCCAGAGCCGCATGAGCTGGATCCACGGCGGCCGCGACGACCTGGTGGAGCTGGACGAGCAGCTGGCCGCGGTGCCCATGAAGGAGCGCGTCCGCGGCGCCGCCGCCGAGTTCGCCCGCTACGCCGGCGGCGCGGAGGTGGACTACGCCGAGGCCGAGACCCGGCCTCCGCCCGTCGCCTCGATCGACCAGGCGCTGGACCACACCCTTGAGCGGGTGCTGGCGGCGGGGCTCCGCCACGTCTGCCGCGTGGCCTTCACCCCCCCGGACGAACCGCTGCAGGTGGTGCGCGTGGTGGTTCCGGGGATGGAGTACTTCGACCGTTCCTCGCGCCGAGTGGGACCGCGACTGCATGAGCACATCCGCAACCGGCTCGCCGCCGCCTAGCGTTCTTTTCGCCGGGCCCACCTGCGCCCCGCTGGACCCGGCGCTCCCCGCGCGGGCCGGCTTCGAGCTGCGCCCGCCGGCCCGCCGCGGCGACGTGGCCGCGCTCCTGGGCGGGGCGCCGGGAACGGTGGTGCTGGTGGACGGCAACTTCCACCAGAGCCTGGCCGTGGGCCACGCCGAGCTGCGCGCCGCGCTGGAGGGCGGGTGGCGCGTGTGGGGCGTGGGCTCGATGGGGGCCATCCGCGCCTGGGAGATGCGCCACCTGGGGATGCGCGGCTTCGGGCGCGTGTACGAGCACTTCCTGGGCGAGGACGACTTCCAGGACGACGAGGTGGCGCTGCTGCACGCCCCCGACCCGCCGTACCTGCCGGTCAGCGAGCCGCTGGTGCACATCCGCTGGTTCCTGCGCGGCCTGGAGGAATCCGGCGCGCTGGACGGCGCGGCCGCCGGGCGGGTGGCCACGGAGCTGAAGGCGCTGTGGTACGGAGACCGGACGCTGGAGCTCACCCTTGCGCTGGTCGAGCGCCACGGCGGCCCCGCGGCCGGCGGCGAGGCGCGCCGGCGGATGGACGACTTCGACCCTTGGCGGGTGAAGACGCGCGACCTGGCGGACTTCCTGGAGCGCGGCGCCTGGCGCGACGACGGGTACCGGCCCACCCCGCGCCCCGCGCCGTACGGCCCCGGCGACACCGGCGAGCGTCTCCCCGCCTGAGCCATGCACAGTCACCCGCCGGTGCCCCGCGCGCGGCGGAGAGTTCACCTGAACGGAAGAGGCGCCCCATGCATTCCATCCAGTTCCTGCGCGGCTCCGCGTCCGCCGGCGGCGGCGGCGAGGAGCACCCCATCGTCCAGCTGACGGAGGAGGAGCTACGCGTGGTGATCGGCGGCACCGACGCCGCGCTGGCGTCGAGCACCATGACGGGCTCGTACAACCAGCCCACCGGCACCTTCTGCTGCGACGGCACCAAGGTCTGCTGCTGCGGCGACAACGGATAGCACCGGGGCCCGGCGCGCGCCCCCGTTCCGCGGGGGATGCGGCCGCGGGACACGGATGGCAGGGGAAAGGTCACCGGCGGAGACGCACCATCGCTCGGAAACCGGACCGCGGCCGGCGCCACGCACCCGAATGTCTCCGCCCCCACGGGCGGGCGCCGCCGGCGGGCCAGAGAAGGAGGGGAGATGAACGACCACATCCAGTTCCTGCGGGGGGCGTCGCCGGGAGGCGGCGGCGAGGAGCATCCCATCATCCAGCTGTCGGAGGAGGAGCTCCGCGTGGCCATCGGCGGCACCGACGCCGCGCTGGCGTCGAGCACCATGACGGGCTCGTACAACCAGCCCACCGGCGCCTTCTGCTGCGACGGCACCAAGGTCTGCTGCTGCGTGGCCCCCACGTAACAGCCCCACCCGCCCGCGGCCCGGCCTCCGGGCCGCGGGCACACGGCACCGCCCTGCAGGGAGAAGGAAACGTGGACGACGTACTGGCTCCGGTCCTGGAAACGCTGTCGGCGCGCGGGCTGACCCTCCACGAGCGCATCGCCACGGCCGCCGCCGATGGCTCGCCGGCCGACGAGGCGACCGCCGCGCTGCTCGACGGGTGGCGCGGGCGGCTGGCCAAGGTGGAGCTGTGGGAAGAGCGGCTGGCCACGCTGGGGATCTCCGAGGCCGAGTTCTACGCCCGCGCCGCCGCCCCCGCGGCCGACCCCGCCCCCGCCGCCGTGCGCCGGGCCGCCGAGACGGTGCGCGAGCTGCTGGGGCTGGGCGCCGGCGGCCCGCTGGAGCAGACGCGCCGTTACGACGACGGCCTTCCCCCTCTTCCGCCCGCCATCGAGCGCTACGTGGAGGGGCGCGTGGAGGCGGCGGTTCGCTCCGTCCGCCCGCTGACCCCCGCGCGCTACGCCGATCTGCGCGCGGTGGTGACGCAGGAGGTGAACTTCATCCTGGCCGAGCTGCACGACTTTCTCCTTCCCACCCTGGTCACCGAGCTGCGCGTGGCCGCGGAGCGGGGGATCCTGGACGGCGAGACGCCGGAGGCGCGCTTCGCCTCGTTCTGCCGCGGCTGCGTGCGCTCGCGCGAGTGGCTGGCCGAGTACCTGGCCGCGTACCCCATGGCCGCCCGCCACCTGCACGAGCTGGTGGCCAGCCGCGCCGACGCCTTCCGCGAGCTGCTGCAGCGCTGGGAAGACGACCACGCCGACCTGGCGGCCCGCGGCTTCCTGGGCGCCGACCCCGCCGCGGCGCTGGAAAGCCTGTCGCCCGCGCGCGGCGACCGGCACCGGGGCGGGCGCACCGTGCGCATCGTGCGGCTGGCGGGGGGCGGGCGCGTGGTGTACAAGCCGCGCCCCGTGGCCGCCGACGTGGCCTTCCAGGAGCTGCTCGCGTGGCTGAACGCGCGCGGCTTCGAGCCGGCCATGTACGTGATGCCCATCCTGGCGCGCGAGCACCACGGCTGGTTCCCTTTCGTGGCCGAGGAAGACTGCGCGGGGCTCCAGGCGGTGGCGCGCTTCTACCGGCGCCACGGCGCGCACGTGGCGCTGCTGTACCTGCTGGGGGGATACGACTTCTTCTCCGAGAACGTCCGCGCCCGCGGCGAGTACCCGGTGCTGGTGGACTTGGAGTGCGTGCACGCGCCGCTGATGCCGGCACACAACGGCCGCATCTTCGAGTCTGCCGCGCGGCGCTACCTGGAAGAGTCGGTGCTCCGCGCCGGGGTGCTTCCCTCGTGGAACTGGGTGTACTTCGGACGAGACGGGGTGAACCTGTCGCCGCTCACCGAGACCGCCGGGCAGCCGGCGCCGATCGACGCGCTGGAGTGGACCGGGCGCGGCTCCGACCGGCTGGGACAGGCCCGCGGCAAGCGCCTGGTGCAGGGCGACAACGCCAACCTCCCCACCGTGGGCGGCGTGCCCATGCCGGTGAACGACTTCCTGGACGACCTGTTCGCCGGCTTCCGGCAGGCCTACGCGGTGGTCGGCCGCCACCGCGCCGAGCTGCTTGCCGAAGGCGGCCCGCTGCGGGCGTTCGCGCGCGCCGAGTGCCGGCTGGTGCTGCGCAACACGCTGGACTACACCGTGCTTCTCCAGGAGCTACGCCACCCGCGCTACCTGAGCGACGCGCTGCGCCACAGCGAGTGCCTGGACCGGCTCTGGCTGTCGCGCTGCCCCCGCTATTCGCCCGAGGTGATCGGCTCCGAGATCGCGCAGCTCTGGCGCGGCGACGTGCCGCTGTTCACGGTGAGCGGGGCGGGGCGCGACCTGCACGACGACCAAGGCGCGCTGGTGCAGCGCGGCTACGTGGCCGAGTCGGCGCTGGACGGCGCGCTCCGGCGGCTGGAGCGCTGGGGCCCGGAGGACTGCGAGCGCCAGGCCGAGATCATTTCCTGCGCCTTCGCCATCACCGGCAAGCCGCACGTCTCCGAGCGCACCCCCTTCACCCGCTCCCTCGCCGGGCGCGAAGAGGACGGTGATCCCTCGACGCTCGATGCGCCGCGGCTGGTGGCCGAGGCGTGCGGCATCGCCGACCAGATCCTGTCGCTGGCCATCGAGGACGAGAAGACGCTCACCTGGATCGGGCTGGGGATGAACCGCGCCGGGCAGTGGGACCAGACCTCGCTCGACGCCGGGCTATACGACGGCGGGCCGGGGATCGCGCTCCTCTTCCTGATGCTGGAGCAGCTCACCGGGAACGCGCGCTACGGCGGCGCCAGCGCCAAGATCCTGCGCTACTCCTGCTTCGAGGCCGCGCGCCAGGTGCTGGACAACCGCGCGCGCCTGGACGACTGGGTGATGTACTCGCCGTCCAGCTTTGTCTTCCCCTTCGCCTCGCTGTACCTGGGGCTGCAGGCGCAGCGCTTCGGCACGGTGGAGGGCGCCGACCTGCTCCTGGACGCGTCGCTGGCCTGGGGAGAGGCGGGGCTGGGAAAGCGCCCGCGCTTCGACTTCCTGAACGGCGCTGCGGGGGTGGTGCGGCAGCTGGTGGTGGCGTGGCGGGTCACCGGCGAGCCGCGCGCGCTGGCGCTGGCGCGCGCCTACGGCGACCTGCTGCTGCGCCATGCGGTTCCGGCCGGCCCGGGGATCGGGTGGGCAGCCGACCCGTACCCGGTGCCGCTGGGCGGCTTCTCGCACGGCGCCTCGGGGATCGCCTGGGTGCTGGCGGACCTGGCCGCGGCCAGCGGCGACGAGCGCTACGCCGACGCCGCGCGGCGGGCGCTGCTCTTTGACCGCACCCTGTTCTCGGGCGACCGCGAGGAGTGGTACGACCTGCGCAACGTGCCGGGCGAGCCGGGCACGGCGGCGCAGTGGTGCCACGGCGTGTCGGGGATCGGCCTGGCGCGCGCCCTCACCTGGAAGCACCTGGCCGACCCCGCCCTGGTGCGCGACGCCGCCCGCGCGGTGGACCTGACCCTGGCCGCCGAGGACAGCAGCGACTGCCTGTGCCACGGCACGCTGGGGAACCTGGACTGCTGCGCCGTGGCCGCCGAGGTGACGGGAAATGCGGAGTGGGCGGAGCGCGTACGGCGCAGGGCGTCGGCGGTGTGGAACGACGCGCACGCCCGTGGCCACTGGCAGACCGGCGTCCCCGGGCGCAACCTGGGGGTCTGCGGCATGTTCATGGGCACGGCGGGGATCGGCTACGGGCTGCTGCGCCTGGCGCGCCCCGACCTGGTTCCCTCCGTCCTCTACCTCGAGGAGCCGAAGCCCGTCCCGGCGGGGAAGTGATCTCCATCTTCCCGCCGTCCTGAAGCGGAACGGGCTCACGCGGAAGGCCGCGGAGGACGCAGAGAACTCATCGCGACGGTGTTCCCATCGAAAGGGCCTCCCCCGGCGAACCGGAGGAGGCCCTTGCTGTCCCATCGGCCGAAGCGACCGGCGGGGTCATACCGTATCTGGAGATTACCTGTGCATTTCCGCTCAAGACTAGGGAGACGTCATCCTGAGGCCGGCCACAGTGCAAGCTGAATCTGCACAGGTATTTGCAGGCCGAAGGATCTATAGCCGGTGCCGCACGTTCGCTG
>NZ_DATIND010000135.1 GCF_035474595.1 Longimicrobium sp. | reverse complement strand
CCTACGTGCGGCTCCCCGAGGCTTTTCGCAGCTTGTCGCGCCCTTCTTCGCCTGTCCGTGCCAAGGCATCCACCGTGCGCCCTTGTTCGCTTGACCGGATAGCCTCGCACGCACCCCCTCTTCCAAGGAGGCGCGTGGATCCACCGGTCCACCGTCCTACCGGACACTTCACGCGTGGTGCTCGCGTCTATCCTCTCGACGACTTACACCCAACTTCCCTCTACCCAGGTTTTCAAACAGCTTGTTCGCGGCATCAGCCAATCGCCGCGGAGCCATCTAACTTACCGATCTTTCGCGCGTTTGTCAACGGGTCGTTTCCGATTCCGTTGGCTCGGACGGCGTGCCTCGCGGCGCCCCATCCTGCGCGGGCCACCAGTATACCGATCTTATAACCTGTTGTCAACAGGTCATTTAGCACCACCGCTTCCGAACACTCGTTCGAACGCCCAACTCCCTACGTCTCCTCACGTCGAGAGCGGAGAAGCGCCGTAAACGTCCGCGCTACACGCGGCGGCGGACGGCGTTGGCGCCGCGGCGGACGACGGCCAGGATCAGCAGGATGATCCCCGCGATCAGCAGCAGGTGGATGGCGAAGCCCACGATCTTGAAGAAGAGCACGCCGACCACCCAGAGCACCACCAGCACGACGGCCAGCATCATCAACCCGCGCATCTCGCCCCTCTCGTCGGAGTTCCCTCGCCGCTAGAACGGCATCCCCAGCGTCAGGTAGACCATGTTCCGCTCGCCGCGGGCGTAGGCCACCGTGCCGACGCGGCCCAGCGCCTGGAACGAGAGGCCGCCGCCGAAGCCGGTGTGCCACCCGCCGGGCGAATCGCCGTCCACGTACACGCGTCCCGCGTCCGCCAGGCCGAAGGCGCCCAGGTGCACGCGGGCTAGGCCCAGGTTCACGTAGGCCAGCCGCGCGCGCAGCTCGGCCGAGCCGTAGAGCGCCGCGTCGCCGCGGAAGCGCTGGTACGGGTAGCCGCGCAGGTTCATGGGCCCGCCCACGAAGGCCGATTCCTGGAAGGGGAAGTCGCCCACCGCCTTCTGCGCGCCCGCGCGAAGGGCGAGCGTGGGCCCCAGGCGACCGGGAAGCGAGGCGTAGCCGGCGGCCTCGCCCTCGAAGCGGCCGAACGCGGCGCCCAGGTCGCTGCCGTATCCGGAGGCGCCGGCGGCGAAGCGGGCGCCGTTGCGCGGATCCATCACGCTGTCGCGCAGGTCCAGCGCGGCCCCGCCGATCGCCCCCGCCTGCCAGAACGTCTCCGCGCCGCGGACGCCGGGAGCGGCGGTGACGGCGCCGGGGTCGGTCCACTTCGCGGCCGGGCCGGCGAAGAGGCGCAGGCGCGGCGTGGGATGGACCTCGTACGCGGCCTGCACGCGCACCTGCGTCTGGTCCACCTCGAAGAAGTCGCGGTCGGGGTCCTCGGGCGAGTCGTTGCCGAAGCCGTGGAAGCGCACGTCCTCGAAGTTGCTCCCGCGCGCGTTCAGCCAGACGGACGCCGGGCGGTTGGTGATCTGCCGGTCGTAGTGGAAGAGGGCCCCGATGCCGTTGTGCTCGAACGGCGCCCACAGCACGCGCGCCCCGATCTGCTCGGCGTGCGGGGTGCGGCGGAAGCCGTAGCGCTTCCAGTTGGGGCCCAGCCCCACGACGGGGCCGATGTTCAGCTCCCAGTTGGCGTACGGCGCCAGGAAGGTGCCCGAGACGCCCCAGTCGCGCGGGGGCGGCGGGTTGCCGAGGAGCGTGGTGGGCCGGGGCGGCTCCCACGCGCGGGTGTCGACCTTGGCGCCGGTGCCGGGGTCGATGCGGTTGTCGCCGCGGTCGTCGTAGAACACGGTGCGGCCGCGGTCGGCCGCCTCGTTGCGGAGCTGGTCGTCGCCGCCGCCGCCGATGACGCGCACGAGGATGCCGTCCGCCGCGCCGCGCACCACCGCCTGGTCGTCGCCGCCCTGCAGGTAGATGCGGATGTCGCGCGTCTCGTCGGGGACGAAGCGGCGATGGTAGTAGGGCGCGCCGCCGCGGTCGCCGGGCGCGTGCACGGTCACGTCGACCGAGCCGTCGGGCATGCGCACGATCTCCGCGCGCTCGTCCTTGTCGGTGGTGTGGACGTCGACCTCGCGGGCGACCAGGCTGTAGAACTCGGCGGCGGCCTCGGGAAGGGCGTCGCGGCGCGCCTTCAGGTCGGCGGCCAGCTCCTCGCCCATCAGCGCGAAGTACTCCGGCGGCATGCGGCGCACGGCGGAGTCGATCACCGCGTCGGTGAGCCGCGCGCGGAGCTGGCGGGCGGTGGAATCCCACACCTCGCGCGAAAGGCTGGCCAGGAGCAGGCGGTCGAGCTCGGCGGGCTGGTTGTGGTAGCGCCGGACCTTGTCGTACTCGTCGCCGAAGCGCACCAGGATGGGCGTGACCGACCGGCCCAGCGCGGGGATGAACCCCTCGTTGTCGTTGAAGGCGTTGTCGCGGTCGCGGGGGATCGGGCGCCACCAGCGCACGCCGGCCGAGTCGAAGCGGGCCCAGCGCCACTGGTCCCAGTGCCGGTCCCAGTCGCCGAAGTAGACGTCCATCAGCCGCGCGGTGAGGAAGGCGCGCGCGTCGACGCGGTTCTGGGGATCGTCCTCGATCAGCTTCTGGAAGTCGTCGGACCCCTGCACGTCGCGCGAGCCGGCGAACCCGTCCGTCGGCCGCTCCTCCAGCATCCCCAGGCGCCCGCGGAAGCGCTGCCGGAACTCGCCCAGGAAGGGGTGGTCGGGCATCACGTACAGCCGCGCCGGGGCGTTCAGCACGCCGGCCGCGTCCAGGAGCGTGGGGACGATGACGGCCGAGGCGGGGAGCTTGGCGCTCACCAGGTCCTGGACCACCGCCTGGGGGATGGTTCCCCGGAGGTCCTTCGGCATCCCCGGCGATACGTTCTTGTCGACGGAGCGGAAGACGTACTCGCGCCCGTCGCGCCCCTTCATGCGCAGCGACTCGGTGGACAGTCCCCCGCCCTGCTCCTCCACCGTGAGCCCGCCGCCGACCGCCGACGGGTCGAGCACGGGAACGGAGATGGGCGTGGTCCAGAGCGGGCGGTAGCTCTCGCCCAGGAACAGGCGGTGGAGCGGGCCGGCGCGGTACTGCGGGCCGGCGGTGGCGCGCGCGGTGGTGCCTGGCGACTGCGCGCGCGCGGCACCAGCGGCCAGCGCGGCCGCGACGCAAAGAAGGGCGCTCGCCGACGCCCGTGTGCTTCGTCCGATCATCCGTATCTCCGGTCCGCGGTGGCGCCGCGCAGGGGAATGGGGCCGGCGCGCACGCCCCGACGAGCACGCACGGAACGGAACATCCGTGCCGCGATGGAAGAAGTGCGGAAGTGCGTGAGTTCGGAAGTGCGCTGGGTCCGTGTGAATCCTACGCACTCACGCACTCACGCACTTCCGTTCACGCCCTCCACCCCGCCGCGTCCAGCCGCCGGTCCAGGTCGTAGGCGGCGCTGATCAGGGCCAGGTGCGTGAACGCCTGCGGGAAGTTGCCCAGCTGCTCGCCGCTGGGGCCGATCTGCTCGGCGAACAGCCCCAGGTGGTTGGCGTAGCCCAGCACCTTCTCGAACACGAAGCGCGCCTGCTGCAGGTCGCCACCGCGCGACAGGCACTCGGCGTACCAGAACGAGCAGATGGTGAAGGTGCCCTCGCCCTCCGCGAAGCCGTCGGTGGCGCCGTCGTTGATGCGGTAGCGGCGCACCAGCGAGTCCTCCACCAGCTCGCGGGTGACGGCCTCCATGGTGCTCTTCCAGCGCGGGTCGGTGGGGCTGATGAAGCGCAGCAGCGGCAGCAGCAGCGCCGACGCGTCCAGCTCCTCGCCGCCCGCGTGCTGCACGAAGGCCTGCTTGCGGTCGCTCCACATCTCCGTGAACACGCTCTTGTAGATCTCGTCGCGCACCTCCAGCCAGCGCACCAGCGGCGCGGGAAGGCTGCGGCGCTGCGCCAGCCGGATGGCCCGGTCCACCGCCACCCAGCAGAGCACGCGCGAGTTCAGGTACTCGCGCTCCTCCGCGCGCACCTCCCAGATCCCGCTGTCGGGCCGGCGCCAGTTTTCGCACACCCAGTCCACCAGGCCGGTCAGCCGCATCCAGAAGTCGTGCGAGACGGGCTCGCCGTACTTGTCGTACAGGTACACCGAGTCCATCAGCGCGCCGTACACGTCCAGCTGCATCTGCCGCCCGGCCCCGTTCCCCACGCGCACGGGCCTGGAGCCGCGGTAGCCCTCCCACTCGTCCAGCGTGAGCTCCTCCACGTCCGGCGAGCCGTCGATGCGGTAGAGCGGCTGCAGCGGGCCGATGTCGGCGTCGAAGTCGTGGTCCAGCCGCGAGATCCAGTTGATGAACGCGCCGGTCTCCTCGGTCATCCCCAGGCGGATGAGCGAGTACAGCGTGAACGCGGCGTCGCGGATCCATGTGTAGCGGTAGTCCCAGTTGCGCGAGCCACCCACGAGCTCGGGAAGCGAGAACGTCGGCGCGGCGACCAGCGAGCCGAACGGTTTCGCGGCCAGCAGCTTCAGCACCAGCGCCGAGCGGTGCACCTCGTCGCGCCAGCGGCCGGTGTAGGTGCTCTTTCCCACCCACCGCCGCCAGAAGTTGACGGTGCGCTTGAAGCTTTCCGCGGCGTAGTGCGGCTGCCCCGCCGGCGAATCGGCCGCCAGGTCGCCCGCCTCGAGCACGAAGGTGGCGGACCTGCCCGGCTGCAGCCGGAACTCCGCCACGGCGTCGCCGTCCTCGGCCGCGAGGGGGACGGACGACCAGAGCCGCGCCGCGATGTCGCCCTCGTCGGCGACGAAGAGCG